>JBDTTU010000048.1:0-32216 GCA_039930465.1 Burkholderiales bacterium | reverse complement strand
CGAAGAACATCGAGGCCTACTACCAGGAAACCGGCCGTGCCGGCCGCGACGGCCAGCCTGCTGACGCCTGGATGGCCTACGGCCTGGCCGACGTGGTCAACCAGCGCCGCATGATCGACGAGAGCCCGGCGGCCGAAGAGTTCAAACGTGGCCAGCGTGGCAAGCTCGACGCGCTGCTCACGCTCGCCGAGGCGCACGACTGCCGGCGCGTGCGCCTGCTCGCCTACTTCGGCGAAGCGAGCGAACGCTGCGCGCCCTACCAGAACGCCTGCGACAACTGCCAGAACCCGCCCGCCACCTGGGACGCGACCGAAGCGGCACGCAAGGCGCTGAGCTGCATCTACCGCTTTCACCAGAACCGCGGCCAGCGCTTCGGCGCCGGCCACCTGATCGACGTGCTGCGTGGCAAAAGCACAGAAAAAGTCAGCCAGTACGGGCACGAAAGCCTCAGCACCTTCGGCGTTGGCGCCGACGTGAGCGAAGCGCAATGGCGCGTGGTGTTGCGCCAACTCATCGCGCTCGGTTACCTGCAGACCGAAGGTGAATACAACACGCTCGAACTGACGGCCAGCGCACGCGACGTGCTGCGCGGCGATGTGCAGATGCTGTTGCGCGAAGCCAGCGCCACGCCGAAGCGCGCCCGGGCCGGTGGCCGCGTGACAAAAACGGGGCGTGGTGGCAAAGACAAACCGCCGCCGCTGCCGCTCGACGAACAAGGCCTGGAACGCTTCGCGGCGCTGAAAGAATGGCGTGCCGAAGTGGCGCGCGAACACAACCTGCCGGCGTTCGTGGTGTTCCACGACGCCACGCTCGCAGAGATGGCGCAGACCCGGCCCGATTCGCTCGACGCGCTGGCGCAGATCAGCGGCGTGGGTGCGAAAAAACTCGAAGCCTACGGGCGCGAGATCTTGCGCGTGCTGGGCAGCTGATGCTGCCGCTCAAACCCGGCCAAGCCGCGCAATCTCTTCGCTGACCAGCCGCACCACCAGGCGGTCGAGCGTCTGCACCGAATAGTTCTTCACGTCGTGCACGGTCTGGGTGCCCGGGCCGCTCGCGGGATCAGCGGCGTTCTTGTAGGTCAGGAACACGAAGCGGCCTGCCGTGTACTGCGCCAGTTGGCGGAAGACGTACTGGCCGACCGGGTCGAGGCCACTCGCGCCCACGGCGAACAGTTTGATGCCTTTGGCCAGCGCGGCCTGCATGTCGGTGTCGTACTGCGGGCCGCCGTAGTCGAGGTGCGGCGGTGCGTCGGCCACCATCACCACCAGGCGCGCGGCGTCGCTGCGCCAGGCCAGGCCGTGCACGACCTCGTGCAATGCTTCGTTCAGCGCTTCGGGCGTGTCGCCGCCGCCTTGCGCCTGCACCTTCGCAAGCAGCGCCTGAAACGCGCCTAGGTCGTCGGTGAAGTCGTGGGTGCGCGTGATGAACGCGTCGCCACGGTCGCGGTAGGCGACCAGGCCGTAGCAGATGTCGGGTTGGCCGGGCAGTTGCGCGATCTGCTCTGACATGGCGCGCATCGAGCGCTTGAGCTTGTCGATCTCGTCGCCCATCGAGCCGGTGGCGTCGATCATGAAAACGAGGTCGAGGCGCGGGCGCTGCGCCGCGCTGGCAACGCCGAGCCGCACCTGCAGCGCGTTGGACTGTCCCCGAACCAGCGTGGCGCGTGCCTGCGCGCCGCCCTTGCGCACCGCAACGCCGAGCACCGGCTCGGCCGCGAAAGCCGGCGCGATGAAAGTGCGCGGGTGCAGCCAGGCGCGGCCGGCCGTGTCGGTGCGGGCCCAGCTCACTGGCTCGGCCACGCCGGCTCGCTGCACCGCCACTTCGGCGTCGTGTACCGGGCGGCCTTGGGCATCGATCACTTCGAGCAGGTAACGCTCGCTGATGTCGCGCTCGCGCACCGGCTGGTGGGTGTTGCGCTGGCGGTAGGTGAGGTAGGCGCCAAAGTCGGCGTTGTCGTCGACCACGCCGGCTGTAACGACCGCGTCGATGGGCTCGGGCGCTTGCGGCGCGGGGGCCACCCGGTCGCTGGCCACCAGCGCGCGACGTTCCAGCTCGGCCCGCGGCGCGGCCAGTGCTGCCGGTGCTGCCGCTTTGGCAGCAGGCTTCTCCGAGCTGAGTGCATCGACCTCAGACGCGTCGCGCCGCTTGTCGGCAGAGCCTTTGCGCAAGTGCCACGCCGCGTCGTTCTGCTGAGGGCTGCGGCCCGGCACTTCGCGCGTGCCCGGCGCGCGCTGGCAGTGGCTGGCCGAAGGCGGCTCGAAGCGCGGCGGTGTGAAGTCGCCAGGCGGTGTGGCCGGCGTGTCCTGCCAGGCCGGCGGCCACGGGTTGGGCGCGGGGGCGGCGAACGCGGCTTGCTCGTCGAACGAAGCGGCACAAGCGGCCAGTGCGGCGATGAGCAGCAAGGTCGGGGCAGTGATCAGGCGTTTGAGTTTCATGGGGTGGTCCTTGTGGTGTGTTCGCGGTGGATGCACGTCATACGGGCCAAGCCGAACAACGGGGTGCGCAGGCAAGCACTTTTCGACTCGGTGAAAACACTTCACCCCGTTTCCGCCCGCTGGCCGTATCAGCGTCGAATCAGGCAGACTTCCCCCCGATGCAGAGCGCCCCCGAACCCGACGACGACACGCTGATGGCCGCCTATGCGCAGGGCGACGCCGCCGCGTTCGAGCGGCTCTACGAGCGCCACCGCGCCGGCCTGTACCGCTTCGTGCGGCGCCTGCTCGGCAGCGCCCTCGCCGCGCAGACCGACGAGGTCTTTCAGGACACCTGGCTGCGCGTGGTGAAAGCGCGCGCCACCTGGGCGCCGCAAGGCGCGAGCTTTCGCACCTGGCTGTTCACGCTGGCCCACCACCGCGTGATCGATCTATTGCGGCGCAGCGGCCGCGAGGTCTCGATCGACGCGTTCGAAGGCAATGGGCAGGAGCCGTGGGAGCCCGACGCGCAGGCCTGGCAACACTGGCCGGCACCAGCGAGCGCTGCGCCGCACAGCGAAGAACTCGCGTTCTGGCGCCGCGCCGGCGAGCGCCTGCTCGTGTGCCTGGAACAACTGCCCTTGCCGCAACGCAGCGCCTTCCTGTTGCACCACGACGACGGCCTGGCACTTGACGAAGTGGCCAGTGCGCTCGAAGTCGGCTTCGAGACCGCGAAGACGCGGCTGCGTTACGCGATGAAGAAGTTGCGCATGTGCATGGGGGCGTATCTGGCGCCGGTGCTCGCGAACAGCGGAGCTGGCGCGCCATGACCCCGCACGACGAAGAACGAGACGCCTGGCTCGCGCAGGCCCTGCGCCACGCGCCTGACGCGGACGCTGACGCGCCACCCGCGCTCAGCAACGCGATCCTTCGCGAAGCACGCTCCGCAGCAATGCCTCGCTCGGCGGCCAGGGAAACACCGCGCCCCGACTCGATCGGCCCGCTGCAGTGGCTCGCCTTGGCCTGGGACTGGCTCGCACGCCCGCCGGTGGCTGCTGGTTTTGCCAGCGTGATGGTGGCCACGCTGGTCGGCGTGATGTGGTGGGACCGTCCGCTCGATGAGAGCCTGCCACGCGACCCCGAGGTGATTCCGCAGACGCCGCAGGCGCGCACCGAGACGCCGCAGCCCGCGGTGGCGGGCCCGGCGCCGCCAACGCCGGAAGCGCGGCCTGCACCACGCGAATCCAACCCGCCAGGGTCGGGCACCGCCACCGGCGCCGTCGCCGCGCGGGCGCGGGTGGCCGAAATGAAGGCGGCAGAGCGCAAGTCAGCAGGGAAGAACGAAGCAGAAAAGAGCGCGCGCGCTTCGCGCCCCACCGAAGAACCGACGCGCAGGCGCAGCGCGCCCGATGCTGCGCCCGCGGTAGCCGCGGCAGCGCCGCCGCCGGTGGCGTTTCCGGCCGCGCCGCAGGCCGCAGCCACGGCCAACGAAGTGGTCTCTCCATTGGAAAGACAGCGTGAGCCGATGGCACCTTCCGCGAAGACATTGGCCGAGCCGCCGGCCCCGGCCGCCGCCGACAGAGCCGCTTCGCCTCGCAACGACTTGCGGGCATTGCAAGGCCCGGCCGGCCCTGCCGCACTCGCCAAGGCGCGCGTCGCCGATGCTGGCGACACCCCGTTGACCACCCTGCGGGCCAGGATCGCGCAGCAACCCGAGCGCTGGCGCTGGCAGCGTGGCCCGGGCTCGCCTCAGGCGATGAATGCGGGTGTGCAAGGCTGGCTTGCGGAAGTCGACGCCCGAGCTGCGCGGCACTGGCAATCGGGCGCGGGCGGCACGGCTCCCGAGGCCGTCAACCTCTTGCGCCTGTTCCGCGACGGTGTGCTCCAGGCCACGCTCGGTCTGGCCGGCAGCGCCGTGTGGCTCGAGGCTTCCGGCACATCGGCAGCGGCCGCATCGCTGGCGCCGCTCCCCGAAGACGCGGCCCATTCGCTTCGAAAAGCGCTCGTCGAAGCCGCGCCCTGACAGAAGCCCGGAACTGGCCGGGCCGCTCGCGCAGGCCTGCATCGTTATGATGTTTGGTTTTGCCGCGCCCCCACGATGCCCGATCTGCCTGAAGCCTCTACCCCACCAGCGCTGCGAAGCGCCGCGCCCAAAGAGGCCACGCAGATCCGCGTTCCTTCCGTGGAGGTCGCGAACGCCATTCGCGTTCGCGGTGCGCGCACCCACAACCTGAAGAACATCGACCTCGACATTCCGCGCAACCAGCTCGTGGTGATCACCGGGCTCTCTGGTTCGGGCAAGAGTTCGCTCGCGTTCGATACGCTGTACGCCGAAGGCCAGCGGCGTTATGTGGAAAGCCTGTCGGCCTACGCGCGCCAGTTTCTGCAGTTGATGGACAAGCCCGATGTCGACGTGATCGAAGGCCTGTCGCCCGCCATCAGCATCGAGCAGAAGGCCACCTCGCACAACCCGCGCTCGACCGTGGGCACCGTCACCGAGATCCACGACTACCTGCGCCTGCTCTATGCCCGCGCCGGCACGCCCTACTGCCCCGACCACCACTTGCCGTTGCAAGCCCAGAACGTGAGCCAGATGGTCGACGCCGCGCTCGCCTTGCCGGAAGGCACGCGCCTGATGGTGCTGGCGCCGGTGGTGCGCGACCGCAAGGGCGAGTTCACCGAGCTCTTTGCCGACATGCAGGCACAAGGTTATGTGCGCTTTCGCGTCGACGGCACGGCGTATGAAGCGGCCGATGTGCCCAAGCTGAAGAAGACCGAAAAGCACGACATCGACGTCGTGATCGACCGTGTGAAAGTGCAGCCGGGCTTGCAACAAAGGCTGGCAGAAAGTTTCGAAGCCGCCTTGCGCATCGCCGATGGCCGCGCAATGGCGCTCGAGATGGACAGCGCGAAAGAGCACCTGTTCTCCAGCAAGTTCGCCTGCCCGGTCTGCAGCTATTCCTTGAGTGAACTCGAACCGCGCTTGTTCTCGTTCAACTCCCCGGTCGGTGCCTGCCCCACCTGCGACGGCCTGGGCAACACCACCGTGTTCGACGCCGAGCGTGTCGTCGCTTTCCCGTCGCTGAGCCTGGCCAGCGGCGCGGTGAAGGGCTGGGACCGCCGCAACGGCTACACCTTCTCGCTGCTCGAAAGCGTGGCGCGCCACTACCAGTTCGACATCGACGCCGCCTTCGAGTTGCTGCCGAAAGAGGCGCAGCAGGTGCTGCTGCACGGCTCGGGCGAGCAAGAGATCGAGTTCGTCTACGAAGCCGAGGGCGCGCGCGGCAAGATGCGCAGCGTCAAGCGTTCGCACCCGTTCGAAGGCATCTTGCCGAACCTCTCGAGGCGATTCCGCGAGACCGATTCGGCGGCGGTGCGCGAAGACCTGCTGCGTTACCAGAGCGCCAAGCCCTGCCCGGATTGCGAAGGCTCGCGGCTGCGGCGCGAAGCGCGGCATGTGTTCCTTTCAGACGCCGCGAGCGGTGAGCGCGAGCCGATCTACCGTGTCGAGCACTTCACCTTGCGCGAGTGCCTGGCGTACTTCGAGAAGCTGACGTTGCAAGGCGCGAAGGCCGAGATCGCCGACAAGGTGGTGCGCGAGATTCGCTCGCGCCTGAAGTTCCTGAACGACGTGGGCCTGAACTACCTGAGCCTCGATCGCAACGCCGATTCGCTCTCGGGCGGCGAGTCGCAGCGCATCCGCCTCGCGTCGCAGATCGGCTCGGGCCTGACCGGCGTGATGTATGTGCTCGACGAGCCCAGCATCGGCTTGCACCAGCGTGACAACGAGCGCCTGATCGGCACGCTGCGCCACTTGCGCGACATCGGCAACAGCGTGCTCGTGGTCGAACACGACGAAGACGCGATCATGGCCGCCGACCATGTGATCGACATGGGGCCGGGCGCAGGGGTGCACGGCGGGCGTGTGATGGCGCAGGGCACGCCGCAAGACGTGGCGGCCAACCCCGAGTCGCTGACGGGTCGTTACCTGTCGCGCGTGCTGCGCATCGCGGTGCCGGCCAAGCGCCACACCCTCGCCGACATGCCCGAGCCGCAAACGCTGCGCATTCAGGGCGCGCGTGGCAACAACCTGAAGAACGTGAGCATCGAGATTCCGGTCGGCCTGCTGACCTGCGTGACCGGCGTGTCGGGCTCGGGCAAGAGCACGCTCGTCAACGACACGCTCTACGCCACGGTGGCGCGCAAGCTCTACGGCAGCCACGCCGAGCCCGGCCCGGTCGATTCGATCGACGGGCTCGACGCGTTCGACAAGGTCATCAACGTCGACCAGAGCCCGATCGGCCGCACGCCGCGCAGCAACCCGGCCACCTACACCGGCATGTTCACGCCGATCCGCGAACTCTTCGCCGAGATGAACACCGCCAAGGAACGCGGCTACGGCCCGGGCCGCTTCAGCTTCAACGTGGCCGGCGGCCGCTGCGAGGCCTGCCAAGGCGACGGGGTGTTGAAGGTCGAGATGCACTTTCTGCCCGACGTGTACGTGCCCTGCGACGTGTGCCACGGCAAACGTTACAACCGCGAAACGCTGGAGGTGCTCTACAAGGGCAAGAACATCACCGACGTGCTGAACCTCACCGTCGAAGACGCGCACGCCTACTTCAACGCCGTGCCGAACATTGCACGCAAGCTGCAGACGCTGCTCGACGTGGGGCTGGGCTACATCCGCCTCGGCCAGAGCGCCACGACGCTGAGCGGCGGTGAAGCGCAGCGCGTGAAGCTGGCGCTCGAACTCAGCAAGCGCGACACCGGCCGAACGCTCTACATCCTCGACGAGCCGACCACCGGCCTGCACTTTGCCGACATCGACCTGCTGCTGCGCGTATTGCACCAGCTGCGCGACGCCGGCAACACCATCGTCGTGATCGAGCACAACCTCGACGTCATCAAGACCGCCGACTGGATCGTCGACATGGGGCCGGAAGGTGGCGCGGGGGGCGGCACCGTGCTGGTCGCCGGCACGCCGGAAGAGGTGGCGGCGAACCCGGCGAGCTTTACGGGGCGGTATTTGTTGCCGCTGCTGATCAGCCAATGAGATGAGGAAACTGGTGTCCACCAGAATCGCAATCAATCGCTGCCCCCACGCAATGCGTCGACCCAATCACCGGCATCGGTTACGTCGCGCCACGCCTTCGCGCCGCGGTCTGTCATTCGAGTCAATTCCTTCTCGTCGACTCGATTGTCGTGCTCGACGAACTGAATCAACCTTGCATTCCGATATTCACGGGTTGCCACGTTGTACTCGGCGCTGATTCGCACCATGGCCAGCTTGTAAAGTCGGTTGATCTTCTCGTCGCGCAAAATCTCTCTGGCGGCTTCGACTAACAGCGTCTTGCCGTCGGGCAGCCTGATGTGGGCGTTGGGCCGCGCATGACCGCCCATGTCTTCGATCTCACCGCGCACATAGCGTTCCACGATCACCCATTGGTCAGCGTCGTCGGAGCGATAGTCAGTCTGCGAGCTGATGACTATCGGTTGCGGCAAGAACGCGGCGCTGATCTCAACTCTTAGCTTGCGCGCGCCCCGCGCAGCCTTCTGCCAACGTTCGACCACAACACGTCGCTTCGGCCCCAGTCCATCGAGCAGGTCACCAGACGCAAGTCGCCGCAAGTCATTCAGCAACGCAGGATTCGCAATGGGTGCGGTACGCAAACCCAGAGAGCCGTTGACCACGGCGACGTCAAGACTCGCTGAGTCAACGTCGCTGCCTTCACCGCGCAAAAATTCGTCTACGTCTTTAGCAAACGATCGAAGTGCGCCCAGCGGAACGCGCTCCGGCGTGATCTCATACCCCGCCGACTCATCGTGCAAAACAACGAGCAATTGCTGCGCTTCCATGAGCCGCATTCTAAGGACGCACGAGCATCCCGCAAGGGTGGAAGTACGGCGCGCCGCTCATCGGTGGGACACGTGCTCAATGACTCCCGGCTTCAGCCTCTGGCCACAGGGCCGGAAAGTAGAAACGCAGCGCATGCAAAGGCACGGCAAAACGGATCGCGCCTTTGGGTGTGTCCGACCGCAGCAGGTCGCGCCCCAGCAAGGCTTGCAGCAAACGGTCGGCGGTGCGCGGCGCCAAGCCTGTCATCGCCTTGAACGTGCCGCGCTCCATCGGGCCACCGAGAAACAGATAGTGCATCGGCGTGAGTGCTTCCATGCGAATGCCTGCGCCTTCGCGGTTGGACTCGAACGCCAGGCAGGCGGCAATGCGATCTTTCATCGTTTGCAGGTCGAGCAGTTGCGTCATGAACGCGGCCTGGTCGATGCAGACGTCTAGAAAGTAGTCGCAAAACGCGATCAAGCCTTCTTCGCTGAGGTTGCCGCGGCCATCGAGGTCGTTGCGGCGCGGCAGGTCGGCGTTGGCCAGCAGCTCGTAGTAACGCGGCTGCGAACGCGCCAGGCCACGCAACGGCGACCACACGCCGTTTGTCAGCCCCAGCCCTTGCAGCAAAACTTGTGAGTGCAGCCGCGCGACACGGCCATTGCCATCGATGAACGGGTGCACCCAGGCCAGACGATGATGAGCCGCGGCGACTGCCACCACGGCCAGCTCACCCGCACGCGTGGCGCCATACACATTGGCAAAACGGTTCAGAAACAGCGGCACTGCTCGAGCGCGTGGCGCCACATGGCCACCGACCGACACATCGCGCGTGCGCCATTGGCCCGGCACAAACAACTCGCCATGTTTGCCCTGCCGATCCTCGGCAGGCAGTTGCTCGAACAGGTGCTGATGCAAAGCCTGGAGTACGGCCGGATCGAAGAGCTTTGGCCAATCGGTGTGCGCCACATGCGCTTCGGCCCAGGCTTCGGTTTTCATGTGCGCCACGGCCAGGCGCTGGCGGCGGCGCGTGTCGGCATTGGCAGCAAAATCGTGGCGCAGTGCCTGCTCGATCTCGATCGGCAAGGTGTGCTGCCCTTCAATGCGATTGGTGTAGTACGAATTCATGGCGCGCAGCAAGGGCGCAATGGCCAACATCACGCTGGCATGAGCACGGCCTTTGGCGGCCAGCGCCAGGCGTTGCAAGTGATGCGCCTTTTCGAGCAGGCCGTCGCGCCGGCTGGAGGCTGGCAGCAAAGGCTCGAACTGGTCAACTCGGTCGTACATTGCGCGTCAATCTGGCGAATCATTGGGTTCGCCTTGGCAGCAGTCTAGCGCACCTGTTTTCACAGGTGAATCGTCACGCCATGCTGTGCATTCCTGCAAACTGGCGCATGGTTTGGCGAATCTTGTGGCGAATCCTGAAGCGTCAACCGTCAGGCCAAAACGACTCAAACGCGCGGCCCGAAGCGCAACGCCCGCGCACTCTCCTGCACCATGCTTTGCGCATTGCGCGTTTCGCCGAACACCTTGCGCAGGTGCGTGGCGTGGTTGCCGTCGCGCGCGGCGCAACGTTCGATCTCTTCGAGCGCGGGCAGGCTCTCAAGCGCCACGAAATGCGGCGCCACCTTGCGCAGCGTGGCCAGGATGTCTTCGCGGATCGTGCGGCTCTCGCGTGTTTGCGGGTCGACCATCGTGCCGTCAAGCCCGAAGCGGCAAGCCTGGAAGCGGTTGAAGGTGTAGACGAGGTAGTCGTCTTCGGTCGGCGGTGGCTCGTTGCGTTCGAGCAGCCGGCTGCACAGCGCCTGCAAATAACACGCGAGTGCCGCGGCGCGCTCGACCGTGAGCGGCGTGTCGCACACCCGCAGTTCGATCGTGCCGTACTCGGGCTTGGGGCGAATGTCCCAGTAGAAGTCTTTCATCGACTTGACGACGCCGGTCGCTTCCATCTTGGTGAAGTAACTGCTGGCGAACTCGTCCCAGCTCAGCATGAAGGGTGCGCGCCCGCTGAGCGGGAACGCGAACACCGAGTTCAGCCGCGCGGAATCGAACATCGTGTCGACGCCCTGGAAAAACGGCGACGAGGCGCTGAGCGCAATGAAGTGCGGCACGTAGCGGTTCAGCGAATGCAACAAGAACATCGCGTCGTCGCCCGAAGCGCAACCCACGTGCACGTGCTGGCCGAACACGGTGAACTGCTTGGCCAGGTAACCGTACAACTGCGAGATCTGCTCGAAGCGCGGTTTGGCGAACACACGCTGTTCAGACCAGCGCTGGAACGGGTGCGTGCCACCACCGCAGATGTCGATGTTCAGGCGGTCACAGGCCTTGACCAGCGTGTCGCGCATGCCGCGCAGCTCGTCGAGCAGCGGGCCGTGGCGGGTCTGCACACCCGTTGCGATCTCGATCATGCTCTGTGTCATCTCGGGCGTGACGGTGCCCGGGAATGGTTTGCGCGACAGCAGCTCCAGCAAGTCGTTGGCGGTCGAGGTCAAGTCGAAATCGACGGTGTTGACGAGCTGCAGTTCAAGCTCTACGCCGAGCGACAGTGCATTCGACTTTCCAAAAGGTTGCAACGGCATGTCAGTGCCCTCCCGGCCGCCCGAAGAGCACTGAGCGCCCCCTCGGGGGGCAGTGAACGAAGTGAACGTGGGGGCTTTTCATCCTAGCCTTCCTCCGGGTGCGCTTCACCGGCCCAGATGAGCGCCCGCTGCGTGACCCACGGCCCGATCACTTCCAGCAGCACGAGCAGGCCGACGATCACCGGCAGGCTCTCGCGCGCCAGATCGAAGCCATAGAGGCGGCTCTCTTCGAGCAACAGCAACACGAAGGCCGACATCGGCATCAGCGCCAGGCCCGTCATTGCGCCTTTGCGAAAGGTGGTGCCGCTGAAACGTGAGAGGCTCACGTTGACCAGCGTGTGCGCGCCAGTGCGTGCCACAAGCAGTGCCACGCCGAGCAGCAGCCCGGCGGCCAGGCCTTCCCACGACAGCAGGCTGCCGATGAAGACAAACAGGAACACCGCGAGCAGGTCGCCCAGCACGCCGAAATTGCGCTGCGCGTGGCTGAGCATGATGCGGCGTTCGCGCGCCACCGCTCCGAACGCCAGTGCCGCCAGCAAAGGCGAAAGTTGCAGGCTCTGCGCAACTCCGCTGAGCAGCAAGACGCAGATCGCAAAAGTGACCGTCGTGCTCTGGCTGCTGGTGGCCAGCCGGTTCAGCGCAGGGGCGATCACGCCGGCCACCGCACCGACGAGCAGCGACAGCACGATCACGTAGACGCTTTGGAAAAAGGCCTTGCCCAAATCGCCGCTGGTTTCCAGATGCCAGTAGCCGACCACGAGCTTGAGCAGCAGCACCGCGAGCAGGCAGTTCAGCGCGCACAGGTGCAGCAGCCGCTCGGTGACCTGGCCGGCGCTGTGCAGTTCGTGCGTCACGCGCATCACCGCGGCCGGCGAGGTGGCCACACAAAGCGATGCGAGCAAGAGCCTGTGGTCGATCGCGAGGCCGAACTGCCCAGCGACCCAGAACACCGCGCCGAAGGTCAGGCCGGCCTGAAGGATGCCCGCGGCCAGCACCCACGGGTTGTGGCGAAACCAGCGCGGGTTGATGCGGTAGCCGAGCTCGAACAAGGTGAGCCCAAGCGCCACATTGGCCATGAAACCGAGCGACGCGTGCGATGCCACTTCGCGCGACAGACCGATGCCGCCGAGCACGAGCCCGACCACACCATAGGCGCACACGCGCGGCACGCGCGCAGCGCGGAAAGCCCACTCGCCCGCCAGCCAGGCCACAAGCAGCATCACCGGCCAGGCCACGAGTGGGCCAAACTGTTCCCAGCTCATCGGTTTTGTCTTTGTGATTTCATCGGCGCAGTCTACTTCGGCAGTTTGGACACGCCAGCAGGCTGGATGCACGAATGCTGCCCCAGGCTGCACGTGGAAACCCGCAGCTCGATAGACTGCCGCACCACATCGGGAGACCGCCATGAACCCTGTCATCGACTACTTCTTCACGCCCCAATCACCGTGGACCTATCTCGGCCACGAGCGTTTCGTTGCGATGGCGAAAGCGGGCGGCGCACGTGTCAACGTGCTGCCGGTGAACCTGGGCGGCAAGGTGTTTCCGGTGTCAGGCGGGCTGCCGCTCGCGCAACGTGCGCCGCAACGGCAGGCCTACCGGCTGGTCGAGCTGCAGCGTTTCAGCGAACAGCTCGGCATCTCGCTCAACCTGCATCCAAAGTTTTTCCCGGTGGCCGACGCCGCCGCTGCGCGGTTGATCATCGCCACCGCCCTGCACGACGGCGCCGACGCGGCGATGGCCCTCACCGGTGCCGTGACACGTGCGGTCTGGGCCGAAGAGCGCAACATCGCCGACGAGCCAACACTTGCCGAGCTGCTCACCACGCTCGGCCTGCCGGCGCAGCGCCTGGCCGATTCGCAGTCGCAGACCGTGCACGCGCGCTACGAGTCCGACACCCAGCGCGCCATCGACACCGGCGTGTTCGGCGCGCCGACCTATGTGGTCGACGGCGAGATGTTCTGGGGCCAGGACCGGCTCGACTTCGTGCAGCGGCGGCTGGCGCGCGCCTGACGATGGGCGCGCCGCACACGCTTCGGTGTTTCGCTCTTGCAGCGATCACCTTGCTCGTGGCGGCTGCCGGCGCGCGTGCCGAGCCTTACGCCGGAGCGCTGTTCGACACCCACCTGCTCTACAACGAAGAAGCGGTCGGGCCCTACCCGCTGGCCGACGTGCTGGCCGCATGCAGCGCAGCGGCGTGCGCGCGATCGTGGCCAACAGCCGGCCGAACGACGGCACACGCGCACTCGCGTCGGCCCTCGAAGCCACGCATGCGGCCGGCGTGACCGTGGGGCCGTTCGTGCGCCTGTACCGCAACCGCGCCGATTGCACCGGCTGGTTCAAAGACGAGTCGATTCACACGATGGTGCCGCTTCCTGGTCGGCTCGGACACTTGGGTCAACGCGCGCTGGGACAGTTACGAAGCGTCGATGACACAAGCGCGCGTATGGCTCGGCGACCTGCCGCCGCGGGTGGCCAAACGCATCGCCTGGGGCAATGCCGCTGCGCTGTTCGAACTGCCCGAAGTGCCTGACGCACCAAACACGCGCCCGTAAAAAAGCCGGTGCAAGCACCGGCTTTCTGTTCAGCGCAAGCGCTGTTCAGCTGAGGTGACCGTTGATCAGCTTGGTCATTTCGAACATCGACACTTGAGCCTTCTTGAAGATTTCCTTCAGCTTGGCGTCGGCGTTGATCATCGTGCGCTTGGCTGCGTCTTGCAGCTTGTTGGCCTTGATGTACTCCCAGACCTTCTTCGTGACCTCGGTGCGGGGCACCGGCTTGGAGCCGATGATCGCAGCGAGAGCAGCGCTCGGGGTCATTGCCTTCATGAAGGCGGCGTTGGGAGTGCGCTTCTTGGCGGGAGCCTTCTTCGCAGCGGCCTTCTTTGCAGGAGCCGCCTTCTTTGCAGCCGGGGCTGCCTTCTTCGCCGCGACCTTCTTGGCCGGAGCTTTCTTTGCAGCCGGAGCCGCCTTCTTCGCTGCCGCCTTTTTCGCGGGAGCCTTCTTCGCAGTTGCCATTTTGATTCTCTCCATCAAGTAAGTTGTTGATGTGCTCGGTTTGGGCGAGAGCCGCGTGGACTCTCATTTCTCCATAGCACCGTGCGGAGCGAATGGTAATACCTGTATAGGGCAATGAGAAGAAGTTTTCACTGTGAAAGTACGCATTCTTTCGAGGTAAAGCGCGCTTTTGTCGCTGCAACGCGTCACTGTCGCATCGCGCAGGCTCACATCGATCACGCCACGTCGTCGCCCTGCGGTGCGCGCTTCTTGCCATTCAACATCGCGCGCACCAGGTTTTCGCGTTGCCGAAGGCTCGTGAAAATCACGCCGCCGATGTGCAGTGCAACGAGCCCGAGCAAGCCCCACGCGAAACTGCGGTGCAGTGTTTCGACCGTTTCGTCGCCCCACAGCGCATCGCTCGTGTAGAGCCAGCCGGTCACGCACAGCGCGATCACGCTCAGCAACAGCGCCACGATCATCCAGGCGCCGAGCGGGTTGTGGCCGAGGTGGCGCGGCTCGCTGCCGCGGCGCATCTGCCGCAGGTAAGCGAAGGTCGCGCACGGTGCGCGCACGAATTGCGCGAAGCGGGCGTGGGGGCTGCCGGCGAAACCCCAGACCAGGCGCACGCCCACCGCCGCGAGTGCGATCCAGCCAACCGGCTGATGCGCGCCGAACCACCAGAAGGTGGTGAGCCAGCCCATCGCGATGGAGGCGACGAGCGTCCAGTGCAGCAGACGCACCGGCCGGTCCCAGACCTTCACCGTGGGCGCGGCTGGTGGGTTCATCGAAGCGCGGTCACTTCGGCGCGGTGACGCGCTCGAAGGTCTTCGGGTGGAAGAAGACCTCGACCTTGCCGTTCTTCTCGTCGCGGCCGTAGACCTCGTAGCAGCCGTTCGTGATCTTCACGCGGCTGATCTTCCAGCCCTGGTCGGTGAGCTTGCGTTCGAGTTCGGCCTGCGGCTTCCATTCTTCCTTCGGGATCGGTTCGCACTTTTCGGCGTGTTGCGCAAAGGCGCTGCCGGTAGCGAAGGCAAACAGGGCGGTGCAGACGATCAGGGTGCGCTTCATTGCAAGTCCTTTGAGGGTTGATGGGAACAGGTGTGCAGCCAGAGGCCGTCGGGCGTCAGACGTCGGCCCACAGGCGCAGCAGGTTGTGGTACGTGCCGGTCAGGCCGATCACGGCCGGGTCGGTTTCGCCGACCGAGGTGCGCAGGCGCATCAAATGAGAGTCCATGTCGAACAGCAGGCGGCGCTGCTCGTCGCTGCGCACCATGCTCTCGAGCCAGAAGAAGCTCGCGATCCGAAAACCGCGCGTGACCGGCTCGACGCGGTGCACGCTGGTACCGGGGTAGAGCACCATGTCGCCCGCAGCGAACTTGATGCGCTGCGAGCCGAAGGTGTCTTCGACGATCAGCTCGCCGCCGTCGTACTCGTCTGGTTCGTTCAGGAAGAGCGTGCAGCTGATGTCGGTGCGCACGCGCTCGCCGAGCGTTCCGGGAATGAAACGCACCGCGTTGTCGACGTGGTTGCCGAACGCGTTGGCAACCCCGCCGTAGCGGTTGAACAGCGGCGGGTACACCCGCCTGGGCAACGCCGCAGAGAAGAACGTGGCGTGCCGGTTCAGGCCGCCGAGCACGATCTGCTGCAGCGCCTTGGTCTCGGCGCTGTCCTGCGGCAACTGCTCGTTGTTCTTGACCTGCGCCGACTGCACCCCGGAGGTCGCGCGCCCGTCGCCCCACGTCGCCCGCTTCAGGATCGCGCGGGCTTCGCGCAACTCATCGGCGGTCAGAACCTGTTTGACGTGGAGCAGCATCGGCTTGTCTAGAACCTCGCGGTCATCGTGAGCTGGATCTTGCGGCCCAGGCCCGGGATGTAGTGCCCGGTGTAGAGCGAATCGGCATAGAGTTTATTCGTCACGTTGTTGACGTTGAACTTGAAGCCGACCGCTTCGTTCAGTGTGTACTCGGCCAACAGATCGCCGGTGACGAAGCTCGGCGCGACGATGCCCACGGGGTTGCGGTTCGGCGTTTGCGAACTGCGCGCGTTCAGGCCGGCGCCAAGCCGCACGCTGGGCAACACCTGGTAGGTCGTCCAGATCGTGCCGCTGTGGCGCGGCGTGAGCGAAGGCCGGTCGCCGACACGTTCACCCGACAGTGCCACGCCGCTCGGCGGGCCGGCGTCGATCTTCGCGACCGGAATCCAGGCGTACGAACCGAACACTTCCCACGCGGAAGTGAGCCGGCCGGCCAGGTCGAGCTCGACACCCGCGGTGTGGCGCTTGCCCGAGAGCACATAGGCTTCGAGCGGCGTGCCCGTGGGCGAGTCGCGGTTGCGCTCGTTGAACTTGGTCGAGTGGAATAGCGCCATGCGCGCGCTCATCTTGCCTTCGAACAGGTCGAGCTTGGCGCCGAGTTCGAAGTTGCGGCTGCCTTCCGGGTCGGTGTTCGAGCCCGGCAGGTCGTACTGGTAAGTGTCGCCCGAGGTGTTGAACGAGGTGCCGTAGGAGAAGTGGTACGACTGCGTGTCGGTCGGCTGGTACAGCACCCCGAAGCGGTGGCTGAAGAGGCTGTCGGAGCGCCCGCGATCGGCGGTCACGCTGCCCAAGGGCGGCGGGGTCGGCACAGCCTGGGTCGGCGTGGTGCTGGTCTGGAAGGTCTGGTAGTCGCCCTTGAAGTAGTCCCAGCGCAGGCCGCCGAGCAGCTTCCAGCTCGGCGCGATCTGCACCAGGTCCTGGAAGTAGAGGCCGAGCGACTTGGCGTCGAAGCCGGCCTGCTGGCGCAGGATGCGCTGGCTCTCGTCGACGAAGCCGGTGCCGTCGTTCGGCGTGCCGACGCTCGTGCGCGGCGTGTTCTTGTCGAGCACGACGCCGGTGGGCAGCACCGCCGCAAAGCCCTTGAACACCTCGTGCGCCGCGTCGACGCCGGTCACGACCTCGTTCTTCACGCCGAACCAGTTGAACTTGTTGCTGTAGTCGCTCTGGCCATACGTCGTGTTCATGTTCTGGATCTTGTTCTGCGTGCCGCGCGTGAACAAGGTCGAATCGGTGACGTAGGTCGGGCCTTGCGCACCCGGCGCCAAGACCGTCGTGCCGCTGGTGAAGAAGCGGATCGTTCCGGCGCGCTGGTCGCGGTCGTAGCGACCTTGGCGGATCGCCGACTTCAACTCGCCGCCATCGGCAAAGCGGTGCGTCCAGCCGACGGTCGCGAGTGCCGCGCCACCCGCGCTGTAGTCGCTCGCGGCGCCGTAGTAGTTCTTCGGGTCGAGGCCCTCGATCAGGCCCCCGGGGTTGGCCGCCGACGTGTCCTGCTGCGCGACGAGCACGCCATCGGCGTTGGGGCCGACCGTGGCGCCACGCTGGCGCAGCCACGGCAGGCCGTAGTTGATGCCGTTGTTGTTGCGCAGGTAATAACCCGACAGGTGGAACTCGTCGTTCGTGCCGATGCCCCAGCGCACGGTGGCCGCCAGGCCCTGCTTGTCGAGCTTGTCGTTGCCGCCACCACCGCTGGCGCTGGTGTTCATGACGTTGATGCGAGCCGCCGCGGTCTCGCTCATCTTCAGGTTGAAGTCGCCGCTGAAGCGCATGTAGTCGCCATTGCCGAGCGTGAAGTCGACCTGGCTCACGTTCGTCAGCAAAGCCTGCTTGCTCACCTGGTTGACGACACCGCCGGTCGAACCGCGCCCGAACAACATCGAGGCCGAGCCGCGCAGCAGCTCGATGCGGTCGAAGCTGAAGGTGTCGCGCTCGTAGAAGGCCGGGTCGCGCAGGCTGTCGACGTAGATGTCGCCGCTGGCGGCCAGCGAGAAGCCGCGCAGTCGAATGTCTTCTTCGCCGCCTTCGGCCGCCAGAAAGGTCACGCCGGCGGTGTTGTGCAGCGCTTCTTTGAGCGTGTCGATGCGGCGGTCTTCGATCAGCCTTTCGGTCACGACCGTCACCGATTGCGGAATGTCGCGCAGGTCCTGGTTGCCCTTGCCGATGGTCGACGTGGTGGCGCGCACCGAGTTCGCGTCGGTCTCGATCCTGGCTTTCACCGGCACCGCCGGCAAGGTCGCCTCGGACGTTGGTGCCGACGCAGCAGCGGCCGGCGCCGCGGGCGCGGTCTGCGCCGTTGCCGCAACGTTGAACAGGCCGAAGCCCGCCGCCAGCGCACCCAGCGGCAGCAGGCGCGAAGGGGGAGTCGGGGCGATCAGGGCGGTTGGTGCGGTCGCGCAAGCGGCTTGCGGGCCGGGTTTCGCGCGGTGTTTCCTGGGTTTGTGCAGCACGTGGTTTCCTTGGGGTTGGGCACGGGCTGGCGGGGGCGGGCTGGTGCGGTGTTTGCGTTGTGGTGTGGGGGAACGCTTTACTTGGTCAGGATCAGTTTCCCGAGCGAGGTCTTTTTCAGGCGGTAGAGCGCGCCGTGGTGATCGATCTGCACTTCGAGTGCACCGGCGAACAGCTTCTCGCTCGTGACCTTCAAGGTGCCGGCCGGCACCGGTGCGCGCAGCGCCGTGCCCGCCGCAGGCGGCACCGAGCCGGGCGTCTCTTCGACGCCGAGGGCCTTCGGGTTCGGCGCGCCGGCTCGCATCATTCAGCGCGCTGCTTCGGGCTCGCTGATGAAGCCGACCTTGGTCAAGCCGGCTTTCGACGCGTCGGCCAGGGTTTGTGCCACAAAGCGATAGGCCACGGCCTGGTCTGCGCGCAAATGCACTTCGGGCTGCGGCTGTTTCTTGCCTTCGAGCAGGAAACGCTGACCGGCCTCGGCGCGCGAAACGGTCTCGCCGTTCCAGTACAGCACACCGGCGGCGTCGATCGCGAACTCGATCTTCTCGGGGCGCAGGTCGTTGACCTGCGAGCTTGCCTTGGGCAGCTCGAGCTTCACGGCCTGCGTGAGCAGCGGTGCGGTGATGATGAAGATGACGAGCAGCACCAGCATCACGTCGATCAGCGGCACCATGTTGATGTCTGACATCGGCGCGCTCGCGCTCTTTGAATCGAAACTGGCGAAGGCCATGGTCCTTGCCCTCGTTTCAGGCCGTGGCCGGGCGCGCCGGCATGGCGCGCACGTTGGCGGCCGGTGCCGCGTCGGCACCGTGGCCGAGCGCCTGGCCCATCGACACGAAGGTGTGCAGCTCGTAGGCGAAAGCGTCGAGCTTCGCTGCCATCACGCGGTTGCTGCGGGTGAGCCAGTTGTAGCCCATGACCGCCGGGATCGCGACCGCCAGGCCCAGGCCGGTCATGATCAAAGCTTCGCCAACCGGGCCGGCCACCTTGTCGAGCGTGCCGGCGCCGCTCATGCCGATCGCCACCAGCGCGTGGTACACGCCCCAGACCGTGCCGAACAGGCCGACGAACGGCGCGGTGGCGCCGACCGTGGCCAGCACCGCGAGGCCGTTTTCGAGCCGCGTGGTTTCTTCGTCGAGCACCTTCTTGATGGTGCGCGTGACGAACTCGCTCGAGCTGCCCGCTTCTTCGAGCTTGGCCGCGCCGTACTTGGCGTGGTGCGCCTGCGCCTGCATGGCGTGGGCGGTGAGGTGCGAGAACGGGTCGCGTGCGCCGTGGGTGCTGATCTCGCCCGCCACCGCGTCGAGCGACGTCGCGTTCCAGAAGAAGTTCAGGAAGATGGTGCTGCGGCTCTTGCGCGCCAGCAGCGAAGCGCCCTTGATCGCGATGATCGCCCACGAGGCGATCGACATCAAGATCAGGATCACCAGCAAGGTCTTGCCGACCACGTCACTCTGGGCGATGAAATGGCCGAAGCCGAGGTTGGCTGCGTCTGCGTTCACGATTTACTTCTCCAGCTCGAAAGGAAAGGGCATGCGAACCCAACCGGCCACGGGTTTGCCGTTCTCGGTGTAGGGTTTGAAACGGGTCTTGCGCACCGCGGCCATGGCCGCTTCGTCAAGGCGCACGAAGCCCGACGAGCGCTCGACCTGCACCTGGTGCGGCAAACCGGCCTCGTCGGCGAAGGCACGCACGATCACCGTGCCGGCTTCGCCGTTGCGCCGCGACAGGCGCGGGTATTCGGGTTCGGGTGGAACGAGGTATTGAATCGCCGAGGCCGGGATCATCTTCGGCGCGGGCGCCGGGGCCGGCGGAGCGGGCGGCGCTTCGACCACGGCCACCGGCTCAGGCGGCGCCGGCGGCTGCGGCAGGTCGGACGGCGGCGCCACCACGAAGGCAGCCGGCGCCGGGCTCGGCGCAGCAGCGATCACCGGGGCGGGCAAGGGTTTCTTCAGGATCGGCTGAGGTGCTGGTGGCGGCGGTGGCGGCGGCGGCGCTGGCGGTGCGGCCGGCGCGATCAGGTCGACGAACATCGGCGCGGCTTCACGCACGGCTTCGCGCACCTGTTGCACCTGCAGCAGCCCCCACACCCCGGCGACGTGCGCGGCGAGGATGGCCGCCACCATCAATCGGCGCTGGTTCGGCGACAGGCCGTCAGCAGCGTCGCCCGGTCGTGGCAACGGCGGCAGGCGCAGCATCGCCGCCGACGGCGCGATGCCGGCAGCAACAGGGGTCAACGGGACACTGGGGGGGCTCATGGCAACGGTGATTGATGCGCGCTGCCGGTGGGCCAGCTCGAAGCGCTTCACCAAATTTAACATAAATGCGAATGATTCGCGTTGAAACGCACGATGCGAATCAGGGTTTCGGCGCAGACGCTGCGGCGCGTGCCCGCGCCGCCCGCGTTGCGCGTTATTCTTGCGGCATGAAAATCATCGTTCGCTGGTTGTTGCTTGCCGCCGCTTTGCTGCTGGTGGCTTACCTTTACCCCGGCGTCGCCGTCACGAGCTTCGGCGCGGCCATGATCGCGGCCTTTGTGCTGGGGCTGCTGAACACTCTGCTGCGACCGGTCCTGGTGCTGCTGACCTTGCCGGTCACGGTGCTCACGCTCGGCCTGTTCCTGTTCATCATCAACGCGCTGATGTTCTATTTCGCGGCGTCGATGCTCGACGGCTTTCACGTCAGCGGTTTCGCCGCGGCGCTGATCGGCTCGCTGCTCTACAGCCTGTGCGGCATGGTGATCGACGCGGCGATGGAACGCTTCTTCGCGCGTTGAAGCCGGGCGAGCCGGCGGGTGCCGGCCCGCCTCAGCGCTTGGCGGACTTGGCGCGGCGAGCCTCGGCCCCGCGCACTTCGAAACGCACCGTCTGCAATGCCTGGCCGTCGCGCGCCACCAGCGTCAATTCGTGCCGGCCGGGCCACGGCGCCCACGACCACTCTTTCGCGCTGCCCAGGCGCTTGCCGTCGAGCACCCACACGCCATGTTCGCCTTCGAAGCTGATGCGCTGCGCGGCCGGCGGAATGTCGGGGTCGATCGCAAAAAGGCTGCCGTCACGCGGGCTCGTGATGCCGTAGCGTTGTGCCCGCGCCATTTGCGTGCCGGCGCTTTGCCGGCCCTGTTCGGTGCCGCTGATAAAAGCCTCTTCGCGCGCTGGCTCGCGTGCCGCGTCGAACACGACCTGCTGATTCGCAACCCCCGCCGGCACACCAGGCCACGCCGACGGCCGGCCGCGATGCAGTTGCTCGACCAGTGCGCGCCACACCGGCGCCGCGCCGCTGATGCCGCTCACATCGTGCATCGCGTCGCCACGCGCGTTGCCCACCCACACGCCGACCGTGTAGCGCTCGGTGAACCCGATGCACCAGTTGTCGCGCATGTCTTTGCTGGTGCCGGTTTTCACGGCGGCGAAGCCGCGCGTCGCGAGCAGGCTGGTCTGGCCGAACGTGCGCACCCGGGCGTTGTTGTCGGCCAGGATGTTCGTCACGAGGTACACCGCGGCCGCGTCGGCAACACGCGCCGGTGACTCGGGTGATGACGATGCGCGCAGCGCCGCCGGCGTGAACACGCCGCCGTTGGCCAGCGCTCGGTACGCGTTCGTCAGCGCCAGCAGCGTCACGTCGGCGCCCCCGAGCGCGAGCGCGTTGCCGTAATAGCCGCCACTTTGTGGCAACGCGAGCCCGAACGCGTTGAGCCGCTGCACCAGCGCATCGGGCCCGAGCATCGCGCCCACGCGCACCGCCGGCACGTTCAGGCTGGCGCCGAGTGCGGTGCGGGCGCTGACCCAACCCTTGAAGTCACGGTCATAGTTCTGCGGCAGGTACAGGCCGCTCGCCGTTGCGATCTGCGCGGCCGAATCGTCGAGCAGGCTGGCCGGTGTGATGAGCCGCTTCTCGAACGCGAGTTCGTAGACAAAAGGCTTGAGCGTGGAGCCGGGCTGGCGCCGCGCGAGCACGCCGTCGACCTGGGCTGCGCCCGACAAGTCGCCGCTGGAGCCGACCCACGCGAGCACCTCGCCGCTGCGGTTGTCGAGCACCACGATCGCGCCGTCTTCGACGTTGCGGCCTGCGAGCTCGGCGAGCTGTCGGCGCAGCGCCGCGACCGCCACGCGCTGCAGGCCGGCGTCGAGCGTGCTGCGCTGATTCGCCGCGCCATCGGCCACGACCACCTGGCGCGCGAAGTGCGGCGCCAGTTGTTCGCCGAGCGGCATGCCACCGCGCCTGACCAAGGCGGTTTCGGTCAAGCCGATCACGCCGGTGCAGCTCGCCGCTTGAAGTTGCAACACACCACACGCACGCTGCGCGACAGTCGCCGCAGGCGCGTTCGGCCCGCGCACCAGCGCTGCGGCGAGCGCGGCCTCTTGCGCGTCGAGGCCGCTCGGGTGTTTGCCGAACAAGGTGTGCGCGAGCGCGTCGATACCGACGATCTCGCCACGGAATGGCACCGAGTTCAGGTAAGCCTCGAGCACCTCGCTCTTTTTCCAGCGTGTCTCGAGCTGCGTGGCCGTGAGCGCCTGGCCGATCTTCTGCACCACGCTGCGGCCGCCCGCCGGGCGCGCCAAGCCGTCGTCGATCAGCCCGGCGAGCTGCATCGTCAGCGTCGAAGCGCCACGGGTCTTCTGGTTCCAGAGGTTGCCCCAGGCGCTGCGCGCCACCGCGCTCCAGTCGACGCCGCTGTGTTCGTAGAAACGCCGGTCTTCGCTGAGCACGATGGCTTGCAGCAAGGCAGGCGACATGTCGGCCAGCGCCACCCAGGGCAAGCGCCGCACGGTCTTGTCGACGCGCAGGGTCTGCACCGGAACGCCGTGGCGGTCGAGCAGCGTGATGTCGGAAGGCCGGTGCGCCGCCTTCACTTCGGCGAAGGTTGGAAGCGCCTGCGCCGCCGCCGCGCAAACGGCCAGCGACAACGCCACACCGACGCGAACGAAGCTCACGGCCCCACCTCCAGCGCCGCGTTCGGCAGCTCGCCAAAACTCTCGGGCGCGTACATCGCTTCCACGCGCGTCGGCGGCAGCGCGAACTGGCCGGGGTTGTTCAGGCGCACGGTGTATTCGATGACGTGCTTGCCGCGCGGCAGGTATTCGAAGTAGCTGCGGAAAGCCTCGAAGCTGCGCTCTTCGAACGCGGGCCAGGCGTTGCCGGCACGCTTCTCGCCGCTGGTGGCGATGCTCGAATCGCGGCCGAGCCCCGAGCCGAGGATGGTCGCGCCGCCCGGCACCGGGTCGCTGACCACGACCCAGGTCATGTCACTCTGCGCATCGACTTCGACGCGCACACGCAGCACGTCACCACGCGACCACTTGCCTGTCTTTGCACTTGACGGGTCTTTCTGTTCGACCGCGACGATGCTGCGCGCGACGCTGTAGCCAGCGCGGATCGGCGCTTTCAACGGCACGGCGGCGAGGCTTTGCACCGTGAGCCAGGGTTTGCCGGTGCCTTCCTGCGCCACCGTCAACGGCGAGGGCTGCGCCGGCCAAGCCAGTTTGATCGAACCGCCGTCGATGCTCTTCGCCCAATCGACCGCGCCGCTCGCACCGGCCAATGCGGCGCTCGTGCGGCCCGCGACTTTCACCGACTCGAATTTGGCCGAGAACTTGTCGAGCGCGAGCGAACCCCAGAGGTTCGCGGTCGTCGTCAACCACGCACCACCACGCTGGCGGCCGAGCGAGCCGACCACCATGCGCGGGATCTCGTCTTTCCACGCCGGGTCGTCGAGCACGGCGAGGATGAGGCGCGCAGCATTCGCGTCGGCGCTGTCCATCAGCCACCACCAGAAGTCGTCTTCTTCGTTGCTGAACTTCAGCGTGGTGCCCGCGTACGTCAAGCGGCTGCGCAGGATCTGGTTCGCTTCTTCGAGCCGCTTGGCCGCGTTCGGAATGCCGTCGACCTTCTTCAAGATGCGCAACCAGTCGATCACCGCGGCCGTCGGCCACAGGTTCGGCGTGAGATTGATCGAGCCGAGCATCTTCGCTTGCGCGCGGCCGTGGCGCGACAAGGCTTCGATGGCCGCGAGCTTGCGCACGTCGAGGTCGGCCTTCGGTGACCAGAACTTGCGCTCGATGCGGCCTTCGACGAACGCGGCCAGGCCGTCGAGCATTGCCGCGCGCGCGGCGTCGGGCAGCTCGAAACCGGCTTCGTGCGCGGCGGCGATCACATAGGCGGTGAGCCGGTCGCTGCCACGCGGGCCGTCTTCGGCGCGTGGCGGAAAGTAGCTCGCCAGACCGTCGCTGTCGAGGTAGGTCGGCAAGGCGTTGACAACGCTGCTCCACAGCTTCGCGTCTTTCAGTCCAACCGCCTTCGAGGCTTTCTGCTCCAGACACACAAACGGGTAGGTCTCGAAATAGCGCCGCATGCCGGGCAGCGCGCCACTCAGTTTGGGCTGAACACCCACGACGATGCCGCCGCGTTTCACACCTATCTCGGGCAATGCGTCGGCCGGCGCCGCCACCGGCAGGCTGAAGCTGCCTTCGAGTTGCTGCAGCGTCGCCTGCATCACCCGCACCGGCACGGCGGGCGAGACGAGCTGCGTGAGCTTGAGCCGATCGCGCGCACGCTCGGCCGGTGCCGCGCCGCCCTGCTCTTCGGCCGCCGCTTCCCAGCTCACGCTGAACACGTCGGCGGGCACCTTGACGGGCCAATTGATTTCTTTGGCCGAGCCGGCCGCCAGCACCAGGTCTTGCGGTGCAAATTCGATCGGCGTGCGCGTGATGTCGGCCCCCGCTGCGGCCGGCGCATTCGCCACACCTTGCAAGGTGGCGCGCACCTTCATCTCGCGCGCCGTGGTGTTGCGCAAGGTCAGCATCGCGCTGAAGCTGTCGCCCTCGCGCACCAGCGGCGGCAGGCCCGAGAGCAACTGCAGGTCTTGCGTGACGCGGATGCTGGTGCTGCCGGTGCCGAACTGCTGCGTGCCCGCGTCCGCGATGGCCACCAGCTTGAAGCTCGTCAGCGAATCGTTGAGCGGCACCTCGACCAAGGCCTCGCCGTTGGCGTCGAGCACCACGCTCGCTTTCCACAGCAGCAGCGTGTCGAACAACTCGCGCGTGCTGCCATGCCCGCCACCGCCACCCGCGGCCACGGCCTTGCGGCCGTAGTGGCGGCGGCCGATGATCTCGCTTTGCGCGGTGGCGGTTTCCACACCCCAGGCCCGTTGGCGGATCATGGCGTTGAGCAGGTCCCACGAGTCGTTGCCGCGCAGTGCGAGCAGGCCTTCGTCGACGGCGGCGAAAGCCACGTCGGACCCGGCGGCGGGCTTGCCTTCGAACAGTACCTTGATGCGCACGGCCGCTTTCTGCCGCACCGCGTACTGGGCTTTGTCGGCGGAAACGCTCACCTGCAGTTCGTGCGCCTTGATGCCGACCTGCAAAGCGGCCACGCCGAGTTTGAACGCGGGTTTGGCCAGGTCGACCATCGCGGTCGGCGCCTGGTATTCGCGACCTTCGTACCAATAGCTTCGGGCCCAGGCGAGTGGCTCTTTCCAGCCCCAGGTGAAGAAGGAATACCAGGGTATGTCACGAATGCGGCCGCGCAGCGCGAGCACGGAAACGTACACGTTCGGGCCCCAGGCTTTCTCGATCTTCAGATCGATGGTCGGGTCGTCACCACGCAAGGTGATCACGCGTGACTCGATGATGCCTTCGCGTTCCACGCTGAGCAGCGCGGTGGCTTCGCGGAACGGCGAGCGCACCTGAAGCCGCGCGGTCTCGCCGGGTTCGTAGCGCTTCTTTTCAGGCAACACGTCGATGCGGTCGTCGTTGTCTTGTGCGAACCAGAGCTCGCCCTGCTTGGTGACCCACACGCTGGCCGCGGCCTGCACCGGGTTGCTGTTTGTGTCTTTCGCGCTGGCGATCAGCTCGACCTGGCCGGCGCTGTTCAGCTCGGCTTCGCACAACAACAGGCCACGATCGTCGGTGCTGCCACTGCACAGCGCGCCGAGGTCTTTCACTTCGGTGCGGTTGTCGTAGGCGTAAAAACCACCGACCATGCGCTTGCGGGTGCTGATGGTCTGGCTCAGGCGGCCGCGCACTTCCACGCTCTGGCCTTTCAGCGCTGCGCCTTGGGTGTCGAGCGCGAGCACCGTGAACTTGACCTTGCCGCGGCTGCTCGCCCACGAGCCGGTCTTCACGCCCAGCACCACGGCGCTCGGCCACAGCGCCATGCTGCTGGCGATGGTCTGCACCTCGCCGTTCGGGTCGTTGTAGGTCACCTCGGCGCTGACTTCGCTCGGCCGCGTGATCTTCGGCAGGTCTTTCAGCGTGAAGCTGGCGGCGCCGTTCTTGTCGGTGGTCAGCGGCAGTTTGTCGGCAACGAGTTTGCTGTCGTTCGCACTGCTCTCGCCATCGCTATCTTCGCCGCCGCTCTGCGCCTTGGCAGCGTCACGCGGCGGCTCGAAAGAAAATTCGTCGTAGCCATTGAAGCTTGTAGCGCGGCTTTTCAGCACCGCGCTGGCGCGCGCGGCGGTCTGCGCCATCGGCCCGCCCGAGAAGTAGTTCAGTTGCAGCTCGATCGGCAATTCTTTCGGCGCCACAGCCACCGCCTTCGGGCCGCTCAGGCGCGCGTCGACCAGCGGCAGCCTGAACTCTTCGACGCGGAAGTTGCCACTCGTCCACTGCCGGCGCCGGCTCTCAATGCCGTTCTCGCGTTCCAGCACCACGTTGTAGACACCGAGCTTCGCGGCCGCCGGAATGTTCCACGCAGACACCGCGTTGCGCGTGCCGTTCCACTGCAGTGATTGCGTGAACTCCTGGCCGGTGCCTTCGTGCACGATCTTCAGGCGCGTGGGCAACTCGTCGGCCTTCGCGTTCGCCAGCCCGGTGGACGTCTCGAAGCGCAGGAAATGTTTCATCGACACCGTTTCGCCAGCGCGAAACAGCGTGCGGTCGAACACCGTCGCGGCGCGCGCATCGGGCCCGGCGCCGCGCCCGGTCGGCACGTTGAAGCGCCAGGCTTCGATACCCTTTTGCCAGCTGCTGAAGACGAACGCGGTGTCGACCACGCCTTTGGCATCGGCCTTTCGCGCGGTGACGAACAGG
Organism: Burkholderiales bacterium; assembly: GCA_039930465.1. Lineage (GTDB taxonomy): Bacteria > Pseudomonadota > Gammaproteobacteria > Burkholderiales > Burkholderiaceae_C > LMDS01. The sequence goes on along the minus strand of JBDTTU010000048.1, from coordinate 5,107 downwards.
CCGCTGTCGGCCGCGCAATTCTCGAAGCGGGTGTCGAAGGCCTGCGCCGCGCGTGCGATGCCTTGTGCGTCGGTCTGGCCGGCCCACAGCTTGTGGCCGTTGCAGTCGTTCACGACCACGTCGGCGCCCGCCACCGGCTGCCCGCGGTCGAGCGTCGTCACCCACACCAGGCTGTTCTCGCGCCCGAGCTTGAAGTGCACGCCGAGGTTGGTGACAAGCACCCCGGTGCGCACGAACATCGGCGCGCGTTTGTCGAGCAGCGATTCGCCCAGCCGCGCCGATTCGATTTCGACGACGTGGTACCCGGGTTCGGGCAAGGGAATGCCCACGACTTCGAATGGCCGCGGGTCGCCGCCCACGAGTTGCGGCAGATCGAGCCGCTTGGCCGCGCCGTCTTTGTTCAACAGCGACAGTTCACGCGTGGCCACGTGGCGCTCGATGCGCTGGCGCACCTTGCGGCCCTGCGCGTTCGTCGTCTCTTCGAAGAAATACCAGTCTTTCTCGGCCCAGCCCGCTTCGCGCGCCGAGAGCTGGCCGTCGTCGTACTTGCGCAGCCGGGCGTACCACGCGAGCATCTCGGCGTCGGTCTGCAGACGCCTCACCCGCACCTGGCCGCCGGGCGCGGCCGGGCGCATGTCACCCTGAACGTGGCGCAGCGTGATCGGCAACACCGGCTCGGCGTTCAGCTCGATCACGCCGAAGGGCGCGGCGGCGAACTTGGCGATGGGCGGCGCGTCGCCGGTCGCCACCTGCAGTGGAAAACTCTCGGCGTTCGAGAGCGCGCGCCCGGCGTTGTCTTTCAGATCGCGCGGCAGCTCGAGCGTGAACGCGGTGTTTTCGGGCAGCGGCTTCGGGAAGCTGATGTCGCTCAACTCGGGCGCCTTGTCGTCTTTGTCGAAGACAGGCTTGAAGGATTCGCCACTGGCCGCCTTCAAGCGCACCAACGCTGCTGCTTCGCGCGAGATCGGCGCCGAAAAGCGCAGGCTCATCGGGCGGATCGGCAAACACGGTGCGTTGGCACGCTCGCGTTCGCACGAAAACTCGGCCGTGAACGCCGGGCGCACCGTGAATCGAAAACGCTGCTCGGCACTGGTCACCACATTCGGGTTGGCCGCGGCGGCGATGCCTTTGCCCCAGATGAAACGCAGCGCGCTGCCGTGCGGCAAGGGGCGCGCGCAGGTGAGCACGAGCGTGCGTTCTGCCTGGGCCCTATTGATGTTGCGCGCCTTGAGCAACTGCGCGCGCGGCTCGCCGTCGATCACGCGCACCGCAATCCGTTCGCCAATGCCTTCGACTTCGCACCACGCGTTGGCCAGCACCGTGGCCGGCACTGCGGCGCCGTTCAGGCGCAGCATGAAATACTGGTCTTCTTCGATCTGCCCGCCGTCGTAGGGCTGCATCGAGACGACCGCCGGGCCGCCGGTCGTGAAGCTGTAGTCGGTGGCGCCGGTGAGCGCACCGGTGCTCGGTTTCCAGCCACTGCGTGCCTTCAGCGTGCAGCGTGTGCCGGGCCCGAGGGGCTCGCTGAAGTCGTAGAGCCAGACCCGGTCGTTGGCCCAGCGGCTCGATCCCTTGGGCAGCGCGCCCTGGCAGGCCACGGTCATCGGGTCGGGCAAGCGCAGGTCGCCAAAAGGCACGACCGCTTCCGAGAATTTCACCGTGATCTGGCGCACCTGCGCCACTTCGCCCTGTGGGCTGACGCTGGTGATCGTGGCGGCGTGGCCAGCCAGCGCCCAGAAAGCGCCGACGGCCAGCGCTGCTTTTCCAATGAACCCTTGTGGCATTCCGACTCCCGGCCTGTATTTGGCGGCAAGTCTAAGAGCGCAACAGAAGAGCCCGCCCGGGCTCAGTGGCCCACGCTTATCGTGCGCCCTTTTCGTCGGCCTTGATCTGCTTGCGCAGGAGCTCCACGTCGCGCAGCCGCGCGTCGATGACCGAGGCGTCGATGAAGTCGATGGCGCCACCGCTGCGAGCGCGGCGCTGGCCGGCGTGCAGCCGATCGACGGCGCCGACCAGGTCGCCGAGCGCGAAGCGCGCTTCGGCGTCGGCGCGGATCGCGCGCAGTGGCTGGCCGAGCCGTTCGCTGACCTGGCTGAGCGCCGTCCACGCAAGCGGGTCGAGCGGGCGCAGCGCCACCCAGGTTTGCAATTCCGAGGCACGCTGCTTCAACGCCGCGTCGTCCGGCCGGGCCACGCCGGCCGCGGATTCGGCCAGCACCGCTTGAGTCGCAAGCAGCATCACTGGCCGCGAAGCGTCGTTCAGGTAGGGCGCCAGCGCCGCGTTGGCCTTGCTCACGTCACCACGCGCCAGCAGCGACTGCACGTTCAACAGCACCACCGCGCGCTCGGCGCGCGCGTCGCTGCGCGGGCTGGTTCGCACGATGTTCAGCGCGGCGGCAAGCGACGTGTCGGCACGCGCCCAGTCGCGCAGCAGCGTCGACGCGAGCGCGCTTTCGTACGCGCTGGCGAGCTTGTCGGCCACGCTCGCGGTGCTGCGCTCGGCGTCGAGCGCCTGCCAGCGGCGCAGCGCGTCGACGCGTGTGTCCATCAGCACGCGTGCGCGTGCCTGTGCGGCCGTGTGTTCGAGCACGCTCACCAGCGGAGCGGGCGGCGCAGCACCGAGTCGCGCGCGTGCTTCGCCGATGCGTTCGGTGGTGAGCGGGTGGCTGCGCAGGTAGGGGAAGCCGCCGCTGTCGTTCAGGCGCGAAGACTGGTCGAGTTTTTCGAACATCGCGGCCATGCCGCCGGGCGCGAAGCCCGCGCCCGACATCACCGCGAAGCCGACCCGGTCGGCCTCGCGTTCCATGTCGCGCGAGAAATTGAGCTGGCCCTGGATCGCCAGCGCCTGGCTGCCGGCGATGGCCGCATTGGCAGCGTCGACGCTGCTGCTGCCGGCTCGGCTGGCCGCGAGCACGCCGACGATCAGGCCGGCGAGGCTGACGAGCGAGGCACGCTTGCTGTTGGCGATGCTGCGCGCGATGTGGCGCTGGGTCACGTGCGACATCTCGTGCGCGAGCACCGAGGCCAGTTCGTCGCGGGTGGAAGTGATGGCCATCAAGCCGAGGTGCACACCCACGTAACCGCCGGGCAGCGCAAAGGCGTTGACGCTGCGGTCGCGCACGAGGAAGGGCTCCCATGCCATGCGCTGGTCGATGTCGGGCGTGATGTTGCCGCGCACTCGCGCTTGCGCGACCAGCGGCTGCCACAGCGACTGCAGGTATTCGAGCAACACCGGGTCGTCGAGATAGTCGGGGTCGGCGCGAATCTCGCGCATGATTTCGTCGCCGAGCTTGCGTTCGGTGCCGAGGTTGAAGTCTTCCGAAGCCGGGTCGCCGAGTGCGGGCAGCTGGTTCTGCGCCCACACAGGCGGGCACAGCAAAGCAGCGGCGCAAGCCACAACGATCAGGCGGGCGTGCAGCGGTGAACGGCGAAAGCGGGTATCGGGCAAAACGGTCGGCGCCGCGGGCGCAGAGTGTGAAGAGGCGAATCGTGCGTGGCATCATGCCGCACAAAGCTTTCGAGAATGTTTCGCCCCATGAGTTCAACCCCTTCATCGCCGCTGACACATTTCGACGCGCATGGCCAGGCGCACATGGTCGATGTGTCGGCCAAGAGCGAAACCCACCGCGTGGCGCGTGCCAGCGGCCTGATCAGCATGCTGCCGGCCACGCTGGCGCTGATCGAAGCTGGCACTGCGAAGAAGGGCGACGTGATTGGGGTGGCGCGCATCGCGGCCATTCAGGCGGCCAAGCGCACGTCAGAGCTGATTCCGCTGTGCCACCCGCTGCCGATCACGCGCGTGGCAGTCGAGTTCCAGATCGACGCGGCGAGGCACAGCGTGCGCTGCACCGCACAAGTGGAAACGCTGGGCCGCACCGGTGTCGAGATGGAAGCACTGACCGCCGTGCAGATCGGCCTGCTCACCATTTACGACATGTGCAAGGCCGCCGACCGCGGCATGGTGATGGGCGAGATTCGCGTGCTGGAAAAGAGCGGCGGCAAGTCGGGCGACTGGGTCGCGGCGGCCTGAACGCAGATCAAGCGCGCTTGCGAAAGTAGGCCACCCCCGGCAGCCCGTCGAAGTGCGTGTCGCAGGTGAGCAGGTCGGCGCCTTGCCGCTGCGCCGTGGCGTAGACGATGGCGTCGGCGCTGGCCAGCTTGTGGCGCTGGTGCAGCTCGGCGGCCAGCAATGCGATGTCGGTGTCCAGCGGCACGACCACGCAAGTCTGGGTGTGGGCGATCACGCTGTCGGCGCGGTCTTCGTCGGCTTCTCTGAGCAGCCACTTCGAGAGTTCAAGCTGCACGATGGTCGGCACGACGCACGCGTCTTGCGCCGGAAACTCGGCCGCCAGCCGCTTGCCCAACGCGCTGCCGATCAGCCACTCGACCCACGCCGAAGTGTCGACCACGCGCATCAGAAGCGATCTTCCCGATCACGGTAGCCCGTGGCCTTGGCGCCTTTGGCAATGCCCTTGAGTTGCTCGAGTGCCGGCACCGGCACCATCAATACGCCCAACTTCTTGGGAATGAAGACGAACTGCTGGCCGGCTTCCCAGCGCTGCTGCTCGCGCACGGCCTTGGGCACGGAGATCTGGAACTTTTTGGACAAGGTGGTGGAGTTGCTCACGGTCTTACCTCTTTCTGATCGATCAGAGCTTGGTAAGAATAGCAGCATCCAACAGCGTCAACCCGGCGCTTACCTGAAGTCCTCGAAATCAAACGCCCGCTGCGGCGCCTGGCACTGAAACGGCGGCGGTGCGGCCGGCGGGGTTTCGGCGCAAGGCGCGAAGAACTCGGCCGAGGCAGCGTTCTTGAACTCCTTCAGGCGCTGCGCCACGAAGCGCGCTTCATCGACCTTGCCTGCTTCGTTCAGCGCCTTGGCCCAGGCCATCATCAGCCGCGCGTCGAGCAGGTAGTGCGGGGCGCGCGTGAACGCGGCCATGGCATCCGACGGGCGCTCGGCCGTGGTGGCTGCGGCATAGTCGGCGTGGTGCGCGAAGAACACGCTGCGCTGGCCGTCGGCAATGCGCTCGGCCAAAGGCGCTGCGGTGTCGGCCGGCACGAAAATCTTGACGACCCGCAGGTAGTCGGCCACCGAGAGCAGGCTG
>JBDTTU010000047.1:0-33835 GCA_039930465.1 Burkholderiales bacterium | reverse complement strand
CGCTCGACAGCCACAGCACTTTCCTGTTCGACAAGATCAACTTCCTGATGAACGCGACGGTCGGTTTCATCAACATCAACCAGAACAAGATCATCAAGCTGTTCTCGGTGGCCAGCGTGGCGCTGCTGCCGCCCACGTTGATCGCCAGCATCTACGGCATGAACTTCAAGGCCATGCCCGAACTCAATTGGGCGCTCGGTTATCCGTACGCCCTGGGCCTGATGCTGGTGAGCGTGATCGCGCCGTTCTGGTTCTTCAGGCGCAAGGGCTGGCTGTAGCGCGAAGCCGGCTCAAAGCCCGGTGGTCTTGCTCACCAGCTTGAAGTAGAGCGCATCGCCGAGGTGGCTGAGCACTTTCATCCAGAGCGTGAAACGCTTTGGAAAGTGGATCTCGAAGCGACCCGCTTCCCATCCTTTCACGATCTCGCGCGCTGCCTCAAGGGGCGTGATGAGTGCCGGCATCGTGAACTCGTTCTTTGCCGTCAGCGGCGTCTCTACGAAGCCCGGGTTGATCAGCGAAGCGCCGATGCCCAGCGGGTGCAGGTCGAGGTAGAGCGTCTGTGCCAGATTGATCAGCGCGGCCTTGGTCGGGCCGTAGGCGAGTGATGTGGGCAGGCCACGGTAGCCGGCCACGCTCGAGACCAGGCTCAGGTGGCCGAAGCCTTGTTTCAACAGCACCGGCAGCACCGCGTCGAGCAGGTGCAGCGCGCCGACGTAATTGATGCGCTCGTGCTGCAATGCCACGTCGAGCTTGAAATCGGTGGCGCGCATCGGCTGGTGGTAACCGGCGCAGTACACGGCCATGTCGAGCCGGCCGAACTTCGCAACGATCTGCTGCGTGGCGAGCGCCAGCGCGGCGCGGTCGGTCACGTCGAGCACGATGCCCAGGCTGCCGGTGTGCATCTTCTCGAAGCTGTCGATCAGTGCCGCGTTGCGCGCCGACACCACGACTTTCGCACCCTGCCTGTGCAGCAGCTCGGCGGTGGCGCGGCCGATGCCGGTCGAGGCGCCAACGAGCCAGACCACGCGGCCGGCCCAGTCGGTGATGCGCGGGTTCAGCGGCATGTCGGCGCTTTCACTTCTTGTAGAACGACAGCGTCACTTCGCCGAGGCGAACGCCGAACTTGCTCATCACCGCCTTGTTGATCATCACGCGCTCGTCCATCAGGTACATCCAGTCGTCGAACTGCACCTCGTAGACCTTGTCGTCGACCGGAAGGCGCAGCGTGTAGGCCCAGCGCAAGGCGTTGCCGGCCGATTCACCCATGGCGGTGCCGACCACATCGTTGGCCATGCCGGTGTAGCGGCCCAGGCCGTTGACGTCAGCCAGCTTTTTCAGGCGCCAGACGCGGCGGTCCTTTTTGCCGTCGCTGTAGCTGAAGTTTTCGTCGAGCACGCCGTCGTCACCGGTCCAGCTGCCCTTGAGCTGCACCGTGAATCGGCGCACGACCTTGCCGTTGCGGTCGGTGAAGAGGCCGTGCGCAACCAAGTCGCCATTGAAGTAGGTCTTCAAATCGAATGCCGGTTTCTCGGCGGCGTAGTCCGACGGGGTCGGCGTGGATGCGCAGCCGCTGAACAGAAGAGCGGCCGCGGCCATCACGGCAAGAAGGGAACGTGAGCTCATCGAAAGCTTTCAGAAGGGCGAATCCAGAACGAATACAGCAGCCCTGCGGCCACCAGCTTCAACACACAGGGCAAGACGCAGTAGGCAAGCGTTAACGCGCCCAAGGCTGGCTCGCTGCGGCTGCCCGGTGCGTAACCGAGCGCCTGCAGCGCCGGCAACGACACGCCCGCGGCGAGCGCCAGGTTGAGCTTGGTCGCGAAGTTCCACCAGCCGAAGTACGCACCTTCGGCCCGGCCCGCATGGCCGGCGCGCTGGATCACGCCGGTGAGCAAGGCACTTGGCAATGTCAGGTCGGCGCCGAGCGCCACCCCACTCAACACGCACACGGCAGTGAAGGCGGTGACTTCGGCAGCGCCTAGGCCCGCAGCCCAGATGAAAACGACGATCGCCAGCAGCATGCCGGCGAGCCAGGTGCGTGCCAGCCCGAAGCGGGCCACGCCGCGCACCCACAGTGGGATCGACAACGCACCGGCCGCAAAGTAGCTGGCGAGAAACAGCGGCTCGAACTGCGGCGCCTGCAGGCGGTCGCGAATGAAAAACAGCACCAGCGTGGCCGGTACCGCACTCGCGATGCCGTTGACCAGGTAGATGGCCATCAGCTTGCGAAACGCCGGGCTGGCGAACGGGTTCGGCAACGCCGGTGTGGAGTTGACGGCGGCCGACTGCGCGGGTTGCGGCGCCTGGCGCAACAACACCAGACCCAACAAGAGCAGGGCGGCGAACACGAGTGCCGTCACACCCAGGCCGGCCAGCGAGGGCAGCACGCTCGCCACCAGCACACCGGCCAGCGCCAACCCTTCGCGCCAGGCGACGACGCGGGCACGCTGCGCCTCGTTGCCACCCAGCCGTGCGCCCCAGGCCTGGTGAACGACCGTGGCGACGCTGTAGCCGAGGTAGGTCACGGCGAGCAGCGCGGCGCACCACACGAGCAGCGCGGTGTTGCCTTGCACCGGCGGGAAAAAGAGCGCGCCAAAGCCGATGGCCAACACCACGCCGGCCAGCGCGGCGGCGCGCCAGGCCCGCGTTGCCGAGCGTGCGAACAGGCGGTCGACCCAGCGGCCGATCAGCGGGTCGGCCACCGCGTCGAGCAGCCTGGCCAAGAGCAACACGGCACCGAGCAGGCCGAGTGGTACGCCGAGCGCGCCGGCGTAGTGGTTGGGCAGCACCACGTACAGCGGCAGCGCGACGAAGGCGAGCGGCAGCCCGAGTGCGCCATAGCGGCTCCCGCCGCGCCAAGTACCTGCGAGCACCGGCGCTGGCGTGGGCAGCGTGGCCGCGTTGGCCGTACCCGTCATGAGCCCGCTCGTGGGTTGCCGAGCAGCGCCTGGCGCAGCTTGGGCTCGGAAGTCTGCGGCGACAGCCAGATGCCGAAGAAGCGGCGCGCGAAGTCGGCCTCGCGCACCTCGCCGAGCAACTTGCCGTTGAAGTAGTAGCGCGCCGCTTCGGAAGGCCGGTGCACGCCGGTGAGTCGGTCGCCTCGGTTCACGTCGGGGAAGAGCTGCGTCATCGAAGCGAGCCAGCGTACGGCGTCGGCTTCGGCGATCGGGCTTGCGCGTTGCATCTCGGCGAGGCTGCGCTCGGCGATCTGCCGGCCTTGCAGCGTTCTTGCGTACTGCAGCTCGAGCGCGAGCGGTTCACGCTCGAATTGCGCCGCGCTGAACCGCTCGGCGGCCCACAGGCGGACGTCGTAGATCGACAGGCCGAACCACGTCAACCGGCCGGAGCCTTGCAAACGCGAGCCCGCCAGTTCGGCGGCGACTTCGGTGGGCATCGCATTCGCCTGCGCCTGCGCCCGCACCGCAGCAGATAGCGCTACAAGTGCAACGAGCGCACTTCGGCGCGAGAGGCCCGGGTTCTGCATGCGCGCGGCTTTCTCAATCGCGCCGCAGCGTGAACTGCATGACGCTGGTGTTGTGCGTGGCGAAAGCCGCTTCGCAATAGCCGAGATAGAACTCCCAGATGCGCATGAAGCGGGTGTCGAAACCGAGGCGCCGCACCGGTCCTTCTTCGGCCAGGAAACGATCGCGCCAGCGCCGCAGCGTTTCGGCGTAGTCGAGGCCGAAGTCGAGCTCGTTGACGACCGCGAGGCCGGCCTCGGCGGCCGCTGCGCGAAACGCACTTGGGCTCGGCAGCAGCCCGCCGGGGAAGATGTATTGCTGGATGAAGTCGGTGGATCTCACGTAGCGCTCGAACAAGTCGTCGCGGATCGTGATGCTCTGGATGCAGGCGCTGCCGCCGGGTTTGAGTTGCGACTTCAGCGTGGCGAAAAAGCTCGGCCAGTACTCGCGGCCGACGGCCTCGAACATCTCGATCGAGACCACGGCGTCGAACTGCCCCTGGGCTTTGTCGTCGTCGAGCGCGCGGTAGTCCTGGTAGCGCAGGTCGCCGGCCAGCCCGGCATCTTTCAACCGCTTCTGTGCCCAGGCGAGTTGTTCGCTCGACAGCGTCACGCCGGTCACGGTGGCGCCGAACTCGCGCGCCGCGCATTCCGCCAGCGCGCCCCAGCCACAACCGATTTCGAGCACACGGTCGCCTGACTTGACGCCGGTTTCGGTCAGCGCGCGCCGCACCTTGGCCCACTGTGCGTTCACCAGATCGCCGGAGTGCTCGCCTTCGAACCAGGCGCTGCTGTAGTTCATGGTCGGGTCGAGCCACAGCCGGTAGAACTCATTGCCCAGGTCGTAGTGCGCGTGAATGTTCTTCTTGCTGCCCTGGCGCGAGTTGCGGTTGAACAGGTGCTTCGCGCGGTACAGCAGCGAGCCCCACCAGGTGCCGTAGATCACCGCTTCGACCTCGTCGCGGTTGGCGATGAACAGCGTCAGCAGTGCGGTCAGGTCGGGTGTGCTCCAGTCGCCAGCGATGAAACTCTCGGCAAAGCCGATGTCGCCCGACCTGAGTGCCGCCGCGCAAGGTCCCCAGTTGCGCAGGCGGATCGAAGCGCGCAACTCGCCCTCGGCGGCATGGCCGAAGCGGGCCGACGAGCCGTCGGGCATGTGCACGTCGAGCGAGCCGTGTTTCAGCCGCTTCAGCAACTGGAACACGGCGCGGGCGGCGGCAGGGGCCGATTCGGCCAGGTGGAGCGTGTTGAGCGTGGTGCTGCGGGTCATGGGCGGCGCGGGCAATAGGTTGGCGGTGTGACGCTGGGTCGATTCAACGGCTGATGAACCGGTCGGGCGGCTTCGGCTTGCTGAAGAACGGCACACGCTTCGTCCACAAGCGCAGCGCCTGCCAGTGGATGCGCGCCATGACGCCCAGCGTCATCAGCGGCATGCCGAAAAAGGCGGCGTGCAGGCGCCCGGCGGTCAGCGGCGCCAGCGCTCCCGACACACTCGTCTGGATCAGCAGGCCTTGCGCGTCGTGGTGGTCGATGCGTGCGACGGTCCTCGGCATCGGTTTACGCTGCCCGGTCGGGTTCGGATGCAGGTCGTTGCGCATGAAGCGGAACCGGTAGCCGCCCGCCACGTCGCAGAACGGCGACACGTGAAAGACCTTGTCGGCCTGGAGTTCGTGCCCAAAGGCGAGACCCGGGCTGTTCAGCAAATAGCAGTGGCGCTCGCCGAAGGTGTTGTTCACCTCGACCACCACGGCCGCGAGCGAGCGGTCGCTGCGGTGGCAGTACCAGAAGCTCACCGGTTTGAACGTGAAGCCGAGCACCCGCGGGTAGCAGTGCAACCAGACCTCACCGGTCGCGTCGTTCACGCCTTCGCGGGCCAGCAGCCGCTCGAGCCAGGCCAGGCTGTCGTTGCTGCCGTCGCCGTGGTCACGGTCGAAGAAGCTGATCAGGCCGAAGCGGTTGCGCGGCAACGCGGCCGAAGGCAGGGTGCGCAGGCTGCGCATCGGCAGCATCAGGAAATAGGTGGGGTAGACGAAGCGGTTGCGCGCTGGCCGCAAGCGGGTGTGGCGTACCTCGCCGATGCCGATCAGCGCTTCGGCAGCCGCCGGTGCCGCCGTCACGCCAGCTCCCGCGCGCTGCGCGGCTGCGGCAGGCGCAAGCGCTCCTGCAGACCTTCGCTCACCGATTCGCCCGACATCAGGCCGTCTTCGTGAAAGCCGTAGCGCGTCCAGGCGCCGCAATACCAGGTATGGCGCTGGCCCTGAAGCTCGGGCACACGTTTCTGGGCGGCCATCGCCGCCATGTCGAACACCGGGTGGGCGTAGTCGAAGTCGCCGTGAATGCTCTCGGCGTGCGGCTCGGTGACCGGGTTCAGCGAGACCACGACCGGGCTGCTGAAGGGCAGTGGCTGCAGGCGGTTGAGCAGGTAGTGCAGGCACACAGCGGCCTGCTCGCGCGAGGGGTCGGCGGCGCGTTCGTAGTTCCAGGCCGCCCAGGCCAGGCGCCTTTTGGGCAGAAGCGACGTGTCGGTGTGCAAGACGGCGCGGTTGCGGTGGTAACGAATGGCGCCCAGCACCTCGCGCTCGGCCGGCGATGCGTCGGCCAGCAGCGCCAGCGACTGGTCGCTGTGGCAGGCCATCACCACTTCATCGAAGAGTTCGGTGCCGGCCTCGGTGCTGACGAGCACGCCGGCCTGGCCGGTGGCCGATGGCAAGCGGCGCACGCTGCGCACCGGTGTACGCAAACGCGCGTCGGGAATCACGCGCAGCATCTTCTCTACGTATTGGCGCGCCCCGCCACGCACCGTGTACCACTGCGGCCGGTTCGTCAGCTGGATCAGGCCGTGGTTGTGGCAGAAGCGGATCATCGTCGCGATCGGAAAGCGCAGCATCTGGTCGACCGGGCAAGACCAGATGCAGCCGATCATCGGCAGGAAGTACCAGTTGCGAAATGCCTCGGAGAAGCGGTGTTGCAGCAGAAACTCGGCGATCGGCTGGTCGAGTTGCGCTTCGCGGCCGGCCACGGCCAGTTCTGTCGTGATGCGGTTGAAGCGCTGCACGTCGGCCAGCATCCTCCAGAAGCGCGGCCGCATCAGGTTGCTGCGTTGGGCGAACACCGTGTTCAGGTCGCAGCCGCTCCATTCGAGCGAATGGCCCGCGGGCCCGGCAGGCGCCTGCACCGAGAAAGACATGTCGGATTTGGCAACCTCGACCCCGAGCTCGGCGAACAGGCGCAGCAGCCGCGGGTAAGTGCGCTCGTTGAGCACCAGGAAACCGGTGTCGACGCCGTGCGTGTGGCCGTCGAGCGTTACATCCACAGTGTGCGTGTGGCCACCGAAATAGTCACCCGCTTCGAACAAGGTGACCCGGGCGTGCCCCGCCAGCCCGTAGGCCACGGCGAGGCCTGAAATGCCGGAACCGATGACGGCAATGCGGCGCATGGTCGTCAGGCCGCCGAAGGCGCACGCCGCTCTGTGCGCTTGGCGCCGGAAGAAAGAACGCTGCGGAGCGCCCCCGGGCGAATCAGGGAGGGAGGAGGGAGGAGGGAGGAGGAAAGTCGCCCGAGGATTGCAGCCAGTGTGAGTGGAAGGCTCCGCAACGGAAATGAAAGCAACGGCCGATTCGACGCGAGCACGGTCATCAAGTTCCCTTGAATCTGGCGGGGCAAGGCAGCGGTGGATGAAGGGCGAACGAGACACGGCGGAAACTAGTGACTGACTAGTCTTAAATATAACCGATCAGTCTCGTTTGTGCACAGGCTCGTTTTCCCGGCCTTGAAGCGCGCCCCAGCGCAGCGCAAGGTGGGGGCAAGTCCTGCGGACTAGAATCGCGCCGTCTACAGAGGCACACCAAGCCACGAGGCCACAACGCCATGATCTATCCCGAACTTTTCAAACAGCTCGAAGCCGTGCGCTGGAACATGGACAAGGACATTCCTTGGGACCATTTCGACGCCAGTAAGCTCACCGACGAACAAGCGCAGACGATCAAGATGAACGCGATCACCGAGTGGGCGGCTTTGCCGGCCACCGAGATGTTCCTGCGCGACAACAACGACGACGCCGACTTCTGCGGCTTCATGAGCGTGTGGTTCTTCGAAGAGCAGAAACATTCGTTGGTGCTGATGGAGTACTTGCGGCGCTTCCGGCCCGATCTGGTGCCCACCGAAGCCGAGCTGCAGGAAGTGCGCTTCGAGTTCGACCCGGCGCCCGCGCTCGAGACCCTGATGCTGCATTTCTGCGGTGAGATCCGCCTGAACCACTGGTACCGTCGCGCCGCCGAGTGGCACACCGAGCCGGTGATCCAGGCCATCTACGAAACACTGGCACGCGACGAAGCGCGCCACGGTGGCGCCTACCTGCGCTACATGAAGCGTGCGCTGCAGAAGTTCGGCGACGAAGCACGCGCCGCGTTTGCGAAGGTTGGTGTGCTGATGGCGAGTGCGCGCCGCACTGCACAGGCGCTGCACCCGACCAACCTGCACGTCAACGCCAAGCTGTTCCCGCGCGACACGGTGCAAAGTCGGCTGCCCAACCCCGAGTGGCTGGAGCAGTGGCTCGACAAGCAGATCCAGTTCGACGCGGTGTGGGAAACCAAGGTCGTCGAGCGCATCCTGCACAACATGAGCCTGCTGATGGAGCGCAGCTTCGCCAGCGTGCAGGAACTCAACCGCTACCGCAAGGAAGTGACCGCGGCGGTGGCCGCTGCGGCCAAAGGCGCGCCGGGGGCCTTGCCCGCCTGAGCCGCCCCGGCTTTTCGCTCTACGGCCCGCAGCAGCGGGCCGTTTCGTTTGCCGCTTGCCCGCGCCGATCATGAACACCGCCATCGAGGCCGACCACGCGCATCCTGCCCTGCGCCTGCGCGCCCGGCAAGCGATGAACGGCTGGCACGACCTGCTGCTGCGCATTGTTGCGGGGGGTGTCGCCGCCGGCGAAGTGCGGCCCGGTACCGAGCGCTTGACGGGTTCTCAACCCGCCTTCGCGGCGGCTGCACGCTCCTGCTCGGCCTTGCGGTCGGCCACCACTTTCTGCGCACTGGCGCGCTCGTTGACCCGCTTGCTGTAGGGCTTCCAGTCGATGCCGGCGGCGGCCAGCAGGTCTTCGCCGAAAGCTGCACGCGTGGCCATCGAAACGAGCGGCAGGCTTGCCCATGCCGCGCAATCGGCCTGCGTGAACGTGGCGCCCGCCACGTAGGGTGAGAACTTCGCGAGCCGCATGAACCCCGCAAGATTCCTCTTCAGCAACTTCTCGATGCGCGCGCCGTTGGCCTCGCTCAGTTCACCGCCGAAAAAGGCTTTCGGATACAGCTCGCGTGCCACCAGCTCGAGGTGCAGGTCGACGAAGGTGACGAGTTCGTGCACCTTCGCTGCCTGAAACGGGTCGGCCGGCAGCAGCGGCGGGTTCGGGTAGCGCCGTTCGATGTAGTCGAGGATCGCCTGGCTTTCGCACAGCGTGCCGTGCTCGGTGCGAACGAACGGGATCTTGCCGAGCGGCGTGGCCGAGAGCACGGCTTCGTCCTTGCCGCCGGTCTTGACCAGTTCTTCGGTGAAAGGCACGCCCTTTTCCAGCAGGGCGATCTTGACCTTGTTGTAGTAGTTCGAAATCGTGGAGCCGCAGAGCAAGAGCATGGCAATCTCCTGTTTGTTGGGGTCTGATTTCAGTCTAAGCGGCAGGGCGAACCGGCCCTGCCGCGCAGGTGACAATCCGCCCATGGCACCGTCTTTCCTCGACAAGCTTTGCACTCGCGCCGAGCTGCACGCCCGCGTCGCTGCGCTGGCGCGGCCGCTGGTCTTCACCAACGGTGTGTTCGACATCCTGCACCGCGGCCACGTGAGCTACCTCTCGCAGGCGCGCGCGCTCGGTGCGAGCCTGGTGCTCGGGCTCAACAGCGACGCCTCTGCCCGCTTGCTGGGCAAGGGCCCGGACCGACCGCTCAACGCCGAACTCGACCGCGCCTGCGTGCTCGCCGCGCTCGAGAGCGTGAGCCTCGTGGCCTTGTTCGACGAGCCCACGCCGGTCGAACTGCTCAAGCTGGTGCGAGCTGATCTTTATGTGAAGGGCGGCGACTACGACATCGACACCCTCGAAGAAACGAAGTGGGTGCGCAGTTGGGGCGGCCAGGCGCAGGCGCTGTCGTTTGTCGAGGGTTATTCGACGAGCGCGCTGGTCGGCCGCATCCGCGCGTGAGCGCGGCTTAGCGATTCACCAGCACGATGCCGGCCGCCACGGCCGCGAGCGCCACCACCAGCCGCAGCGTGATCGGCTCGTTCAGCAGCAGCGCGCCGAGCACCAGCCCGAACACCGGCGTGAGCAGCGTGAACGACGCGAGCCTTGTCGCCGGGTAGTGGCGGATCAGCCAAAACCACACGAGGTAGCTGGCGAAGGTGACGATCAGCACCTGGAACAGCATGGCACTCCAGGCCAGCGCCGACAGGCGCACCGGCAGCGGCGTGCCCGCCGCGAGCGCGGCCGCGACCAGCAGCACGCCCGAGATCGCGAGCTGGTACCACAGCGTCTTTTCGGCCGACGCGTTCGACAACGCGCTGCCGCGGATCGCCAGCGTCGTCGCACCCCACAACACGCCGGCCACCACGCCGAGCGCGTCGCCCAGCAACTGGTGCGGGCCGGCGGCCGGCGCGGTGAAACCTTCGGCGAATGCCCAGGCCACACCGGCGAACGCGAGCAACAAACCGGCCATCTGCGGCTTCGACAAACTTTCGATGCGAGCGATGAACGGCATGCCCAGTGCCACGACGAAGGGCGCGACGTAGATGAACACCACCATGCGCGACGCGGTGGTGAACTGCAGCCCGATGAAGATGCACAGGAACTCGGCACCGAACAGCGCACCAGCGAGCAAGCCGCCCGCGCCGGTGCCGTCGCGGGTGAAGATCGCGATGCCGCGAAAGCGCGCCCAGCCCCACACCAGCAGCGCGCCAGCCACCGAGCGGATGGCCGCCTGCCACAAGGCCGGCACTTCCGGCATGGCCGCTTTGGCCGCCACCTGGTTCAGGCCCCACAGGAAGCAGCACGCCACGAGCAGCGTGACGGCGAATGCGTCGAGGTGGGTCTTGCGTTCGCTCATGAGGATTCGTTTGGTTCGGTCTTGAACAGCAGCAATGCCACCAACGCGCAGCAGGCACCGGCCACGGCGCCAGTGGCGTGCGCGATCGGTGCTACTGCAATGCCCCAGCCTTCGGGGTGGCGCAGTGCCGGGCCCCAGGGCGTTTCGCCCAGCACCTTGATCAGGATGCCGACCAGCATGGCCGCGCCGATCAAACGCTGAGTGCGCCGCTTCTGGATCAGCAGGAACACGATCACCGCGGCCACGCCGGCGTGCACCACACCCGAAACGCCGCCGTAGTGCAGCAGCTCGGGCTTGATCAGCAGGCCGAAATGCGTGAGCGGCCAGGCCACGAGCCAGGCCCAGACGATGCGCGCCGGCACGTTCGCGGCCATGCCGAGCGCGCCGGTGAGCAGCGTGCCGGCCACTGCGCCCGCGAGATGGATGCCGTTGTAGTGCACGGCCACGGCCGTGATGGCGCGCCAGGGCTGGCTGAAGGCGAGGCCGGGTTGCCAGTCGAGCGTTTCGCGCTCGAGTGGCCAGCCGGCGAGTGCCGCCAGGCACAGCAGCACGGCCACGGCAGCCCAGGCGTGCGGAGCCCGCAGCGTTCGGCCGGCGAACAAGGTCAAAGGTTCACCGGCTCGAACACGGCGCGCCACAGCGCCAGCACGGCCTCGCGCTCGTTGGCCATCGAGTCGGGTTCGACCTGGGTGGGCTTTTCGTCGAGACGGGCGCGGTGCTGCGCGCGGCGCAGTTCGCGATAAGCATCGGCGGCAGCGGCGCCGACACCGGCCGGCAACAGGCCGACCGCTTCGGCGCGCTGAAGCAGTGCGATGTTGCCCACGTCGTCGAGCAGCCCGCGCTGCGTGGCCGCGAAGGTCAGCACCAGGTACTGCACCGCGAACTCGACGTCCATCATGCCGCCGGCACTGTGTTTCACGTCGAAGCGGTCGGCGTTCACCGGGTGGGCCCGGCGCACCTTGTCGCGCATGGCCGTGACCTCGGTGCGCAAGGCTGCGGCATCACGCGGCGCGCACAGCACCTCGCGGCGCACCGCGTCGAAGCCGGCTTCGAGCGCTGCGGAGCCGGCGCACCAGCGCGCGCGTGTGAGCGCCTGGTGTTCCCAGGTCCAGGCGGTATTGCTGCCACGGCCGGTTTGATACTTTTCGAAGCTCGCCAGCGAGGTCACGAGCATTCCCGAGTTGCCGTTGGGGCGCAGTGCGGTGTCGATGTCGAACAGCTCGCCGGCCGCGGTGCGCAGCGTGAGCCAGCCGATCAGCTTGCGCACGAAAGCACCATAAACCTCGGCCGCTTTGTCGGGGTCGGGCTCGTCGGTGTCGTCGAACAGAAAGACCACGTCGAGGTCGCTGCCGTAGCCCAGCTCCTTGCCGCCGAGCTTGCCGTAGGCAATGACCGCGATGTTCGGCTCGCTGCGGTGCGCGCCCCTCAGGTGTCTCCAGGCCCAGCGGATCACCATGTCGAGCGTGGCGTCGGCCAGGGCCGACAGATCGTCGGCCACCTGCTCGACCGTGATGTGGCCTTCCACGTCTCGTACCAGCGTGCGGAACACCTCGGCGTGATGGGCGCGGCGCAGCGTGTCGAGCAGCGATTCTTCGTCGGCCTGGCCGGAACGTTCCCACGCGGCGTGTCGGTCTTCGAGTTCGCGCCGGAATTCGGCGGCGTCGAAGCGGTCGTGCAGCAGACGTTCGTCGGCCAGCTCGTCGATCACGCCGGGGTGCAGCATCAGGTAGCGCATCGGCCAGCGCGCCAGGCCCAGCAGGCGCAGCAGCCGGCTCTGTACTTCAGGCCGCTCGACCAGCATCGCCAGGTAACTCTCGCGGCGCAGCAGCGGTTCGAGCCAGTCGACAAAACGCGTGGCCGCTTCCATCGTGCAGCGCTCGTCAAGTGCGGCCTGCGCAGCGCGGTTGACAAGCCGCGCCAGGCGCAGCTTGCTCTCGTCGCGCAGCAGGCGGATCTTCGGCTGATCGACGAGCGGCTGGATGCGCAGGGCCAGCTCCGGCGGCAATTGTTCGAGGAAACTTTCGCTGTCGACCGGCTGCGGCGGGCTGCCGCAGTTCTTGCAGCCGACCGGCGTGTTGCCGGCCGTGCCGGGCGTGCGGCCGTCGTGCAGCAAGGCGTCGAACTCGGTCGCGACGAACTCGCGCACTTCGCCGAGCTGGTCGAGCAGTTCGCAGGCGTCGCTGTCGTCGGTACGGCAGCTCAGGCCCAGGCTGCGCGCGATCCAGCCGAGGTCGGCGTCGTCGGTGGGCAGCAGATGCGTCTGCTGATCGTCGAGGTACTGAATGCGGTGCTCGACGCGGCGCAGGAAGTCGTAGGCCTCGGCCAGGCGCGTGGCGTTCGCCGGTTTCATCAGCCCGCCGGCCGCCAGCCGCACCAGCGCTTTCAGCGTGGAGCGGGTGCGGATCTCGGGGAACTGCCCGCCGCGCGCCACCAGCAGCAACTGCACGATGAACTCGATCTCGCGAATGCCGCCACGCGACAGCTTCACGTCGTTGGCGCGCTCGGGCCGGCCGGCCGCGCGGCGCTGCGCTTCTTCGCGCACCTTGGCGTGCAACTGGCGCAGCCCTTCGAACACGCCGTAATCGAGGTAACGCCGGTAGACGAACGCGGTCACGAGGCCACGCAACGCCAGCGCGCGGCCATTGCGCACGCTGGCCGTGGGCGCCACCACGCGGCTCTTCAACCAGGCGAAGCGCTCCCACTCGCGGCCCTGCACCTGCAGATACTCCTCGAGCATGGCCAGGCTGACCGCCGGTGGCCCGGAGTTGCCATTCGGCCGCAGCATCAGGTCGACGCGGAACACGAACCCGTCTTCGGTGGTCTCGCCGATCAGCGTGTAAAGACTCTTCGCGATCTTCGAAAAATACTCGTGCGCGCTCACCGGCACCGGGCCGGCGGTGTGGCCGTCTTCTTCGTAGACGTAGATCAGGTCGATGTCTGAGGACACGTTGAGCTCACGCGCACCGAGCTTGCCCATGCCGACGACCCAGAAATCGATCACTTCGCCGGCCGGGTTGAGCGGCGCGCCGTGGCGTTCGTCGTGGTCGGCGCGCGCCTGCGCCAGTGCCAGGTTGAGCGTGGCTTCGGCCAGCTCGGTCATGCTCAGCGTGATGTCCGGCATGGCCGCCGCCTGCTCAACATCGAGCACCGCCAGGCGTTCCAGCACCAGCTGGCGTGTGACTCGCATTGCGCTGGCGAGCGTGCGGCCTTGAGACTGCAGCAGCGCGATCAGCGCGGTGATGGTTTCACGGTCGGGCCGGCCCGGTGCCAGCAGGGCCAGCTCGGCCGCGTAGCGGCGCCGAATGCGGCGCACGAAACGGCTGTGCTCTGCACTGGCGGCGGGTGGCGGCGCGGATGACGCAGCGGGGTTTGCAACGCTCAAGATGGGGGGCTGGGAACCCATGGTGTCAGGCGGGGTCTGTGCTAGATTGAACCGTGCGCGGCCACCCGGTGCAGACCGGAATAGACGCCGCCTGCAATCTGCGCCCCACAACGCCTCGCGGCGTGTTGCTTGCTCTGACCCCTCTGCCGACCCTCAGGCTGGCGCACCGATATTTTCATGTCTTCATTTCCGCCCGCGTTGCCCGAGCCGACCACCGCCCCGGCAGCACCCGGCTCGCCCCCGTTGGGTTGGGCGCCCCTGCGATGGGTGGCGCGTGTTGTTCTGGTGGTCTTGGCCGTGGCGGCCAGCATGCTGCTGATCGCCTGGCTGACATTGCACTGGGCGATTCTGCCCCACATCCAGCAATGGCGTGAGCCGATCGAAACGAGGGCGAGCAAGGCACTCGGGGTACCGGTGCGCATCGGCCAGATCGAGGTGCGCTCCAGTGGCTGGGTGCCCTCGCTCGAACTGCGCGACGTGGTCGTGCTCGACGCCCAGAATCGTGCCGCACTGAGCCTGCCGCGGCTCTTTGCGGCCATTTCGCCGCGCTCGCTGTTGTCGTTCGAACTGCGCTTCGAACAACTGCTGATCGACGGCGCAGAGCTTGAACTGCGGCGCGATCCGCAAGGCAACATCTTCGTGGCCGGGCTGCAGGTCGGCAGTGCCAGTGCCGAAGACGGCAACGCCATCGCCGACTGGTTCTTCAAGCAGCACGAGTTCGTGATTCGCGGCGGCTCGCTGCGCTGGACCGACGAACAGCGCCAGGCCGCGCCGCTGGTGCTGGGAGACGTGCAAATGGTGGTGCGCAACGGCCTCCTTCAACACAACCTTCACCTCGAAGCCACCCCGCCGCCAGAATGGGGCGAGCGCTTCACCGTCAACGCCCGCTTCACGCAGCCGCTGCTGGCGCGCCGCGGCGACTGGCGCCGCTGGAGCGGCAGCGCCTACGCCAGCCTGCCACGCGCCGACGTGCACGAGCTGCGCCAGCACCTGGCACTGCCGTTCGAGCTGAGCGAAGGCGTGGGGGCGCTGCGTGGCTGGTTCGAGCTGAAAGACGGCCAGCCGAGCGCTGCCACGGTCGATCTGGCCTTGCGCTCGGTGGCCCTGCGGCTGGCACAGAACGTTGAAGCGCTGGCCTTCGAGCAGGTCGAGGGCCGGCTGGTGGCGCAGCGCAATGACGACGGCATGGTGCTCGAGGTGCAGCGTTTCAGCTTCCTCACCGGCGACGGCGTGCGCTGGCCGCAGGGTGACATGAAGCTGCGCTGGCGCCAGCGCGAAGGCGAGGCGGCGAGTGGTGGCGAGTTCAGCGCGCAGCGGCTCGACGTCGGCCAGATGGCGCAGGTGGCCTCGCGCATTCCGCTCGGCGACGCGCTGCGGCGCCTGCTCGCCGAGCTGAGGCCCGAAGGCATGCTCACCGATCTCAGCGCGAAGTGGGACGGCCCGCTCGACGCGCCGCTGCACTACAGCGCCAAGGGCTTGCTCAGCGGCCTCTCGCTCGCATCGAAGCCCTCGACCGAAGCCCGGGGCGTGGGCCGGCCCGGCCTGCGCAATGCCACGCTGCAGCTCAGTGCCACCGAATCGGGCGGCGAAGCGCGCATCGGCATGAAGGGCGGTGTGCTCGAACTTCCGGGCGTGTTCGACGACCCGTTCCTGCCGCTCGACGAATTGAGCGCACAGCTCGCATGGAAGATCGAGCCGGCCCGGCCGGGCGCGCCAAACCCCGCGCGACAAGTGAGCGTGACGGTGAAAGACGCGCGCTTTTCCAACCCCGATGCACATGGCGAACTCAGCGCTTCGTGGCGCACCGGCGCCGGCACCGGCGTGGCCCGGGGCGGGCGCTACCCGGGCCGGCTCGAACTCGACGGCCGCTTGATGAACGGCGTGGTGACCCGCGCCTGGCGTTACCTGCCGCTCGACATCTCGAAGGCCACGCGCGGCTACATCGAGCATGCGGTGCAGGGTGGCAAGCTCGCCAGCGCGAGCTTCCGCGTCAAGGGTGATCTGTGGGACTTTCCGTTCTACAACGCGCGCACCGGAGCGCAAGCCGGCAAGGGTGCCGGCCAAGACGGTGAATTCCGCATCGCCGCCAAGGTCGAAGACGCGAGCTTCGCCTACGTGCCCAGCAGCCCGGCCGCGGGCAGCGAGCCGGCCTTCGTGTCGACCTGGCCGATGCTGACCCAAGCCAGCGCCGAGCTGATCGTCGACCGCGGCACGCTGTCGATCCACAACGGCCGCGCGCACATCGGCCAGGTCGAATGGAGTGGTGTGCAGGGCGCCATCCGAAACCTCGAAGCCGATGCCGTGCTCGGCCTCGAAGCCGGCGCCCGCGGCCCGCTCACCGAGATGCTGCAGTTCGTGAAGCAGACGCCGGTGGGCGGCTGGATCGGCCATGCGCTCGATACCAGCAGCGCGGCAGGCGTGGCCGACCTGAAGCTCGATCTGTCGATCCCGCTTGTCGACGTGCCCTCGGCCAAGGTGAAAGGCAGCCTGCTGCTGCCCGGCAACGACGTGCGCATCACACCCGAAACGCCCTTGCTCGCAAGTGCCAGGGGCCGGGTCGACTTCACCGACAAGAACTTCGCGATCGTCGGCGCGAGCGCGCGCCTGTTCGGCGGTGATGCCAACTTCGACGGTGGCCTGCAGCCCGACGGCTCGATCCGCTTCAACGGCCAGGGCACGGCCAGCGCCGAAGGCCTGAAGCGCGCCACCGACCTCGGCCAGGCGGCCAGGCTGGCCGGCGCGTTGAGCGGCCAGGCGGCCTACCGCATGAGCCTCGGCTTTGCGCAGAACCGCCCCGAACTCACCGTGACCAGCAACCTCGTCGGCCTGGCAATCAACCTGCCGGCGCCGCTGAACAAGAGCGCCGAGACCTCGCTCGCGCTGCGTTACCAGACCGCCCTCGACCCCGACGCCAGCGCAGCGGCGCTGCGCGATTCGCTGCACTTCGAACTCGGCTCGCTGGTGCAGGCGCACTACCAGCGCGATGTGTCGGGCGCCGAACCCCGGGTGCTGCGCGGCGGCGTCGGCGTGATGGAACCTGCACCGCAGCCGGCCACCGGCGTGGCCGCGAACGTCAGCCTGAACACCCTGAACACCGACGAATGGGACGCCGCCGCCGAACGCCTGTTCGGCAACGCCGAAGCGCGCGCAGCGGCCAGCGCGGGTGGCTACCGCCCCGAAACGCTGGCGCTGCGCGTGCAGGAGCTCAACCTCGGCACGCGCCGGCTGACCGGGCTGGTGGCCGGCGTGTCGCTCGACGCTGGCCTGTGGCGCGCCAATGTTGATGCCGATCAACTCAACGGTTATGTCGAATACCGCCCGCCGTCGCGCTCGGGTGCCGCGGTGGGCGCAGGGCGTGTGTTCGCACGGCTGTCTCGCCTTTCGGTGCCGCGCGGCGAAGTCGATCAGGTCGAGAGCCTGCTCGACCAGCAGCCCACGACCCTGCCGGCACTCGACATCGTGGTCGACGACTTCGAACTGCGTGGCAAACGCCTCGGGCGGCTCGAGATCGAAGCGGTGAACCGCTCCGCCGGCCACGGGCGCGACGCGCTGCGCGACTGGCAGCTCTCGAAGCTCAACATCACCACGCCCGAAGCGCAGCTCGTGGCCACCGGGCACTGGGCCGCCATGGCCGCGGCACCGGCCCGCGGCGTGCCGGCGCCGCGCCGCGCCGTGCTTGACTTCACGCTCGACCTCGAAGACAGTGGCGCGTTTCTCGACCGGCTGGGCACGCCCAAGGCGATCCGCGGCGGCAAAGGCCAGTTGAGCGGCCAGGTCTCGTGGCAGGGCTCGCCGTTCTCACTCGACTACCCGAGCCTGTCGGGGCAGGTCAGCGTGGCGATCGATGCCGGGCAGTTCCTGAAGGTCGACCCCGGCGCCACGCGGCTGCTGAGCGTGCTCAGCCTGCAGTCGTTGCCGCGCCGACTGCTGCTCGACTTCCGCGACGTGTTCCAGGAAGGTTTTGCGTTCGACAACATCACCGGCGACGTGAAGATCACCCAGGGCGTGGCGCAGACCAACAACCTGCGCATGCGTGGCGTGCAGGCCGCGGTGCTGATGGAAGGCAGCGCCGACATCGCGCACGAGACACAAGAGCTGCGCGTCGTCGTCGTGCCCGAGATCAACGCCGGCACGGCTGCGCTGGCTTACGCAGTCATCAACCCTGCGATCGGGCTGGGTGCGTTCCTGGCCCAGGTGCTGCTGCGCAAGCCGCTCAGCGAAGCCGGCACCCGCGAGTTCCACGTGAGCGGGCCGTGGGCCGACCCGAAGGTCGAGCCCGTGGCGCGTGCCGCGTCGGCCCCGGCGGCTGCTGCAGCGCCCAGCAAACCACAGTGAGGTCCGCATGAAAATCGCCGCAGTGCAGATGGTCTCGACGAGCAGCGTCGCACAGAACCTGGAAGCCGCGCGCCGCCTGGTCGCGCAGGCGGCGCACGAAGGCGCACAGCTCGTGGTGCTGCCGGAATACTTCTGCCTGATGGGCCACCACGACCGCGACAAGCTGGCGGTGGCCGAGGCGCCCGGCACCGGGCCGATCCAGCAGATGCTGGCCAGCGCCGCACGTGAGCACGGGCTGTGGTTGATCGGCGGCACCTTGCCATTGCAAAGCGGCGACCCCGACCGTGTCTTCAACAGCAACTGCGTCTACGCGCCCGACGGCACGCTCGCGGCGCGCTACGACAAGATCCACCTGTTCCGCTACGACAACGGCCGCGAGCGCTACGACGAAGGCAACGCGATCTGCGCTGGTGGCGAGCCGACTGCCTTGCAGGCCGGTGCCTTGCGAGTCGGCCTGAGCGTGTGCTACGACCTGCGCTTTCCCGAGCTGTACCGCGGGCTGATGCACCCACCCTGTGACCTGCTTTCAGTGCCGGCCGCGTTCACGCACACCACCGGGCTGGCACATTGGGAACTGCTGCTGCGCGCACG
Source organism: Burkholderiales bacterium (assembly GCA_039930465.1). Taxonomy (GTDB): domain Bacteria; phylum Pseudomonadota; class Gammaproteobacteria; order Burkholderiales; family Burkholderiaceae_C; genus LMDS01. The sequence continues at coordinate 14,988 of JBDTTU010000047.1, read as the reverse complement.
CGCGGTCGAGAACCAGTGTTACGTGATCGCTGCGGCGCAAGGTGGCACGCACGACAACGGCCGCCGAACCTTCGGTCACAGCATGGTGGTCGACCCTTGGGGCAAGGTCGTCGCGGTTCTGGCCGAAGGCGAAGGGGTGGTGCTGGCCGAAATCGACAGCGCGCGCATCGCGTCGGTGCGGATGCAGTTGCCGGCGCTGGAGCACCGGCGCGGTTTGGGGCGCTGACGGGGCCGTCGGGTGACCGGCGCAGTGAAGTAAAAGAGGAGGAGTTGGCCGGGAGGCCGACTCCGGGGGACATGAACGGAGCCGGCCACCCGATGGCCTCGCCAGCACCGCTCTACCTCGACCTCACCTCTGAATCACGCCAGTTCCGCATTGATCGCAGCCAGTGCCGCCGACCCCGGGCACAGCTGTGCATCGCCGAGCCGGTTCAGCGGCGAATCGACCGTGTTCAGGTGGGCGTGCAGGTCGTCGGCATCGCCTTTCACATACAACAGCCCGGTCAGAATCTCGCCGCGCGATTCGTGGGTGGCGAGGTGGCCCATCGCGGCGAGCCTGTCGCCCGCGTCGTAACCCGACGCGAGCTTGCGCAGGCGCAACACGCTGCCGTCGTGCTGCGTCACCTCGATCACTTCGCCGGGCGCGTACATCGCGGTGATGGCGTCGCGCCGTGGCATGAAGTCGAGCCGGTTCACGGCTTCGTTGTGGGCGCGCACGTAGTCGTAGCTCTTGGTGCTGCCGGCGTGGTTGTTGAAGGCCACGCAGGGGCTGATCACGTCGATCAATGCCGCGCCGCGGTGCCGCATCGCGCCCTTGATCAGCGGCACGAGCTGCTCCTTGTCGCCCGAAAAACTGCGGGCCACGTAGGTGGCACCGAGTTGCAGCGCGAGTGCGGCGAGGTCGATCGCGGTGTCGGTGTTGAGCACGCCCTTCTTGCTCTTGCTGCCCTGGTCGGCGGTGGCCGAGAACTGGCCCTTGGTGAGGCCGTAGACGCCGTTGTTTTCGACGATGTAGGTCATGTTCACACCACGCCGCATCGCGTGCGCGAACTGGCCCAGGCCGATGCTGGCCGAGTCGCCGTCGCCCGAAACACCCAGGTACAGCAGCTCGCGGTTGGCCAGGTTCGCGCCGGTCGCGACCGAGGGCATGCGGCCGTGCACGGTGTTGAAGCCGTGCGAGTTGCCGAGGAAGTAGTCGGGCGTCTTCGACGAGCAGCCGATGCCCGAGAGCTTGGCCACGAGGTGCGGCTCGATCTCGAGTTCCCAGCAGGCCTGCACGATCGCGGCCGAGATCGAGTCGTGGCCGCAGCCGGCACACAGGGTGCTGATCTTGCCTTCGTAGTCGCGGCGCGTCAGGCCGAGCTTGTTCGACGGTAGCGTCGGGTGATGCAGTTTCGGTTTGGCAAGGTAGGTCATGCCGCCTGCCCTTTCTTCTTGATCGGCTCGACGTTGTGCGCCTGGATGTGCTTGGCGATCGCCGCGGTGATGAATCGCGCAGTGATCGGCGTGCCGTCATAGTGCAGGATCGGCTGCAGCCTGGCCGGGTTGATCTCCTGTTCGGTTGTGAGCAAGGTGCGCAACTGAGCGTCGCGGTTCTGCTCGATCACGAACACGGTCTCGTGCGCGGCGACGAAGGCGTCGACCGCGGCACTGAACGGGAACGCGCGTATGCGCAGCGTGTCGACATGAATGCCTTGCGCCTGCAACGAGTCGAAGGCCTCGTTCATCGCCGGGCTGGTCGAACCGTAGTGGATCACTCCGAAGCGGGTGGGCTTCGCGGCCGCACGCTTGACCGGCTGCGGCACCAGTTCCTTCGCGGTCTCGAACTTCTTCAGCAGCCGCTCCACGTTGACCATGTAGTCGGGGCCGGCTTCCGAGTAGCGTGCGTACGCATCGCGCGTTGTGCCGCGCGTGAAATACGCGCCGCGTTGCGCGTGCGTGCCGGGGTAGGTGCGGTAGGGAATGCCGTCACCGTCGACGTCGAGGTAGCGGCCGAAGTCCGTGCCTGCTTCCAGCTCTTCCGCGGTCATCACCTTGCCGCGGTCCATGCGGTGCGTGTCGTCCCACACCAGCGGCTCGCACAGACGGTGGTTCATGCCGATGTCGAGGTCGGTCATCACGAACACCGGCGTCTGCAAACGGTCGGCCAGGTCGAGGCTTTTCGCGCCGAACTCGAAACACTCGTGCGGGTCTTCGGGGAACAGCAACACGTGCTTGGTGTCGCCGTGCGACGCATAAGCACAGCTGATCACGTCGGCCTGTTGCGTGCGCGTGGGCATGCCGGTACTCGGGCCTCCGCGTTGCACGTTGATGATGGTGACCGGGATCTCGGCGAAATAAGCGAGGCCGATGAATTCCGTCATCAGCGACACGCCCGGCCCGGACGTGCAGGTGAATGCACGCGCCCCGTTCCAGCCCGCGCCGGTGACGATGCCGATCGAGGCGATCTCGTCTTCGGCCTGCACGATCGCGAACTTGTTCTTGCCCGTGGCCTTGTCGACGCGAAGCTTGCTGCAGTACTTCTGGAACGCTTCGGCAACCGAAGAACTTGGCGTGATCGGGTACCACGCGCACACGGTCGCACCGCCATACACGAGGCCGAGCGCCACGGCGGCGTTGCCTTCCATGAAGATGCGCTTGCCGACCGCGTCGCGGCGCTCGATCTTCAGGCCGAGCGCGTCGTCGAAGTACTCGCGGCCGTGGTGCAGGCCCATCATGAAAGCGTCGAGGTTGGGCTGGATCAGCTTGGCCTTGCCCTTGAATTGCTCGCCGAGCAGCGTGGCGATTACCTCGGGCTCGATGCCGAGCATGGCCGCGAGCACGCCGACGTAGACGATGTTCTTCAGCAACTGGCGCTCGCGCGGGTCGGTGTAGCGGGTGGCGCACAGGTCGGTCAGCGGCACGCCCAGCACGTGGATGTCGTCGCGCGACGCACCGCCGGGCATCGGCTTCGAGCTGTCGTACATGAGGTAGCCGCCGGGCTCGAGTTCGGCCACGTCCTTGTCCCACGTTTGCGGGTTCATCGCGACCATCATGTCCACGCCGCCGCGCCGCGCCTGGTAGCCGTGTTCGTTGACGCGCACTTCGTACCAGGTCGGCAGGCCCTGGATGTTGCTCGGGAAGATGTTGCGCGGGCTCACCGGCACGCCCATGCGCAGCAGGCTGCGCGCGAACAGCTCGTTGGCCGAGGCCGACCCCGAGCCGTTGACGTTGGCGAACTTGACGACGAAGTCGTTGACCGCTTCGATGCGCTGCTTTTTCATGCGGCCGCCCTCTTCTCGGCACGCCGTTCGGTGCGGCAGCCGCGCCCGGCTTGTGTCATGTCGAGCAGAAACTTCTGCATGTCCCAGGCGCCGGTCGGGCAGCGTTCGGCGCACAGGCCGCAGTGCAGGCACACGTCTTCGTCTTTCACCATCACGCGCCCGGTCTTCAGGTCGCCCGAGACGTAGAGCGCCTGGTCTTCCTGGCGCGCCGGCGCGCGCAGGCGCGTGCGCAAGTCGGCCTCGGGGCCGTTGGCGGTGAAGGTGATGCAGTCGGTCGGGCAGATGTCGACACAGGCGTCGCATTCGATGCACTGGCCGGTATTGAACACGGTCTGCACATCGCAGTTCAGGCAGCGCTGCGCTTCTTTCCAGGCCGTGGCCACGTCGAAGCCGAGCTCGACCTCGATCTTGATGTTGCGCAGCGACTGGTTCACGTCGTGCCACGGCACCTTGTGGCGCATCTCGGGCGTCACGTCGTTGTCGTAGCTCCACTGGTGGATGCCCATCTTCTGCGACACCAAGGTGACGCCGGGCGCGGGGCGCTCGCTCACGTCTTCGCCGTGCAGGAACTTGTCGATCGAGATGGCGGCCGCGTGGCCTTGCGCCACGGCCCAGATGATGTTCTTCGGGCCGAGTGCGGCGTCGCCACCGAAGAACACGTTGGGCCGGCTCGACTGCAGCGTGACGGCGTCGAGCACCGGCATGCCGTGCTCGTTGAAGGCCACGCCGGCGTCGCGCTCGATCCACGGGAACGCGTTTTCCTGGCCCACCGCCACCAACACCTCGTCGCAGGCGAACACCTGCTCGGCCTCGCCCGTCGACACGAGCTGGCGCTTGCCGTTGGCGTCACGCAGCGCGCGCACCTTGTCGAACGACATGCCGACGAGCTTGCCGCCTTCGTGCAGAAAGGCCTTTGGGACCAGGCAGTCGAGGATCGGAATGTTCTCGTGCGCCGCGTCTTCCTTTTCCCAGGGCGAGGCCTTCATCTCGTCGAACGGCGAGCGCACGATCACCTTCACGTCTTCGCCGCCCAGGCGCTTGGCGCTGCGGCAGCAGTCCATCGCGGTGTTGCCACCGCCGAGCACGATCACGCGTTTGCCGATCTGCGTGACGTGGCCGAACGAAACCGACGAGAGCCAGTCGATGCCGATGTGGATGTGCGCGGCGGCTTCTGCCCGCCCCGGGATCGAAAGATCCCGGCCGCGTGGCGCGCCCGAGCCGACGAAGACCGCGTCCCAGCCTTCGTCGAGCAGCGCTTTCAGCGACCCGATGCGCGTGCCGGCGCGGAATTCGACGCCGAGTTTCAGCACATAACCGGTTTCTTCGTCGATCACTTCTTCGGGCAAACGGAAGCGCGGAATCTGCGAGCGGATCATGCCGCCGGCCTTCGTGTCGCTGTCGAACACCGTGACGGCATAACCGAGTGGCGCCAGATCGCGTGCCACCGTGAGTGCGGCCGGCCCGGCGCCGACACACGCGATGCGCTTGCCGTTCTTCGCCGCCACCAGGCTCGGCAGGTGATCGGTGATGTCGTCTTTGAAGTCGGCGGCCACACGCTTCAGGCGGCAGATTGCCACCGGCTCGGGTTTGGCCGCCTGGGCTTCTTCGACCCGGCCGCGCCGGCACGCCGGCTCGCACGGCCTGTCGCAGGTGCGGCCGAGAATGCCGGGGAACACGTTCGAGGCCCAGTTCACCATGTAGGCGTCGGTGTAGCGGCCCGCCGCGATCAGGCGGATGTATTCGGGAACGGGTGTGTGGGCCGGGCAGGCCCACTGGCAGTCGACCACTTTATGGAAGTAGTCGGGGTGGTGAATGTCGGTGGCTTGCAACGATTCCTGTTCCGCGCGGGGCAGGGTCACTGCGGCGCGCTTTTGCGCATGGCGGTGCTTTGATGCTAGGCCCGGCAGCGTGCACTGTCAGCCCGGGTTTGCGCCAGTGTGGCGCTTGCGGCGCAGCAGCGTCCGCCGGGCGTCAGCCGAGTGCGTCGGCCCAGATCGTGCGCGCCCAGTTCCAGGCATAGCCGCCTTCCTGCTCGTTCGGCGCCGGTGACAGGCCGCCCGATCCGGCCACGGTCTTGAAGGTTTTTTCCGCCGCCACGTACTCGTGCACGCTGGCGACGTGGACCACGCGTTTGGCGTCAACGAAGCTGTAGCAGGTGTTCGACAGCATCGGCGCAGGGTTCAGTTCCCAGCCGTTCAGCTCGGCCACGATCGCTGCGGCCACCACCTTGGCCTGGCTGTTGGCCATGTGGCCGCTCTTGGGCATCAGCGCGGCGACCTGGATCGCGTCGCCGATCACGTGGATGTGCCGTTGTGCGGTCGACTCGAAGTTCAGGAAGTGCACGTTGCACCAGCGCGCGTTCGAGTTGGCCAGCCCGGTCTGCACCGCGATGCCACCGGCACGCATTGGCGGCAGCACGTTGAGCACGTCGGCACGCACATCGTCCTGAATCTCGAACTTCACCGTGTTGCTGGCCGCATCGACCGCCGTGGCCCTGTGCTGCGGCCGGTATTCGATGACGCCCTTGTACTGCTCGGCCCAGACTCGTTTGAAGAGGGCGGCCTTGCTCGTCACGTCTTCGTTGGCGTCGAGGATCAACAACTTCGACTTCGGCTTCGCAGCCTTCAGGTACTCGGCCACCACGCAGGCCCGTTCATAAGGCCCGGGCGGGCAACGGTAGGGCGCTTCGGGAATGGCGATCGCGAACACACCGCCGTCGGGCATGGCTTCGAGCTGGCGCCGCAGCGCCACGGTTTGTGCACCGGCCTTCCAGGCCTGCAGGATGCGGCCCTGGGCACTGGCGTCTTTCAGCCCGGCGACCAGGTCCCACATCATTTCGACACCCGGCGAAAGCACGAGCTTGTCGTAGGCGATGCCGGCGCCCGACGCGAGCACCGCCACACGCTTGACCGGGTCGATGCTGGCGACCCTGTCTTTCACGAGCGTCACGCCGTGCTGCTGGGTGAGCGCCGTGTAGGGCACGGTCAGGTCGGCCAGGAGGCGGCTGCCACCGAGCACCAGGTTCGACATCGGGCACGAGACGAAAGCCGGCTCGGGCTCCACCAGCACCACGTCGATCTTCGAATCCGACAACAGCCGCAGGTATTTGGCCGCGGTGGCGCCGCCGAACCCACCACCCACGACGAGCACGCGGGCCGTGCCGGGCGTGCCGATCATGTTGGCGGCGCAGCCCGCCAGCGCCAGCCCGCCGGCCGCCCCGGCAGCCTTGAGCAGGCTGCGCCGTGGCAGGGTCATCGTGCGGCCCCTGCCGCGGCTTGTGCCGAGAAATAGGCGGCCAGTTGCTCGATCTGCGCGTCGCTGTAGCCCTTGGCGATCTGCTGCATCACGGTCGCGGGGCGGGTGCCGTTCTTGAAGGCCTTCATTTGCATCACAAGATCGGCAGCGGGCAGGCCGGCGAGGCCGGGCACCACGGCCTGCGGCAGAGCGCGGCCGTCGGTGCCGTGGCACTGCGCGCAGGTGGCGGCCAGGCTGCGGCTGCGCAGCGCCTGCTGCGGGTCACTGCCTTGCGCCTGCACGCCGAATGCGGCGAGCAGCAAGGCGAACCACAGCATCCAGGCCGACTTCATCGGTGCGGCACGTTCACGACTTCGGGGTGTCGACGAAAAGTTTTGCCAGCGCCGGCGGCACCGGCGAGTCGAGCAGCGTGCAACTCAGGCGCAGCGCGTCGGCCGCACCGTCACCGAGCCGGTGGTGCACGCTGTGCGCCACGGCCGCATCGAACCAGCCCCGCACCAGCACCGGCCTTTGCATCCACGGCAGCACCTGCAGCGCCTGCAGGGCCGAGGCCAGGGCATCGCCATCGGGGGCCTGGCAGGCTGGAACGTCACCGCTCGCCTGCCAGGGCGCCATCACTCTGTCGTACCAGGCCGGGCCGGCGCCCTCAGGCGTTTCGCCGGGCACCATGCGTGACAAAAAAGCGGTGTAGCTCGCAATCGCCTGCAGCGTGTCGCCGCCGAGTTGCGAGATCTCGACGCTGGCCGCGGTTTTCACCTTCACCGCGGCGTTGCCGCCGAGCCGCTGGCGCATGGCCAGCCAGTGCAGCCTGTCGATCGGCCGCATCGAACCACGCGCCTGCATGACCCGGCGGGTGGCTTCGAGCAGCGTCTGGCGCACCGCGAGCGGCTGGCGCCGCATGCGCGACAGCAGCAGCTCGAACCAGGGCAGCCGTGCGTTGGCGGGCAGGTGGCCGGCGTGGTCGAGCAGCGCCTGCACGGCCGGCGTGTCTTCGGCCTCGGCGGCCCAGGCGCGCGCGCCGCGCAGGCTGCCCGGTGGCAGCATCAGCGCGAGCAAGGCGGCCTGCAGTTCGAGCGCGCCGTTGACGCGGCCAAGTGCAGCGGCCGCCGCGCCGTGTTGTTCTCGCTGCTGTTCGCGCTGCTGTTCGCGCTGCTCTCTGGCGCTGGCTGCTTCGGTGTGCGGCGCTTCACTCATCGGCACTGCTCCCTTCACAAGGTGCCTGCGGCCTTGAAGCCGAACAGCCCGACGATCAGGGCCGTCGGGAACTGGTTCACGGCGTGGTTGTACTCCAACACCGCGTCGTTGAACTGCCGGCGCGCGAAGGCCAGCGTCGTGTCGGTGGCCGTGAGCCGCGTACTCAGTTCCTGCGGGTCGACGCCGGCCGGCAACTGCGCCGCGAGCCGCGTGCGCGCTTCGTTCAGGATCTCTTCGGCCAGCCGCAGGCTGGCGATCGCGCCGGTCGATCCGGGCCGAAGCTTGGCGTGCGAGCACGCGGCCTCGGCCTGCTGGCAGGCGGCGTTCAGCGTGTCGAGCGTGGGGCCATTGCCGTCGAGCATCGGCGCCAGGGTTTCGAGCTGCTCGTGCAGCAAGGCATGACGCAAACGGAATTGTTCGTCGACCGGCGCGAACTGGCGCACGATGGCGCCGCGCAGCCCGACCAGCCGGTTGTAGGCCCCCACGATCCAGAACAGCAGCGCGGCGCCGATCACCCAGCAAACGATCTGGAATGTGCTCAAAGTGACTTCAGCGTCCCCGGGGCCGGGTCGGCGTTGGTGTCGGCGAAGGGCGAGAATTCGCTCTCACCGTCGAGGTCGGTGTCGGTGTCGGTATCGAGGCTGTCGGTGGCCACGCCCATGCCGGCACCGAGCCAGGTGTCGAAGCCGTTGCGGCGCAGGTCGCAGGCCGGGCACATGCCGCAGCCGTAACCCCAGGCGTGGCGCTGGCGCCGGTCGCCGAGATAGCAGGTGTGGGTGTGTTCGACCACCAGTTCGATCAGCGGCTCGCCGCCGAGCTGTTCGGCCATGGCCCAGGTCTGGGCCTTGTCGAGCCACATCAATGGGGTGTCGATCGTCATCGGCGCATCGAGGCCGAGGCTGAGCGCGACCTGCAGTGCCTTCAGCGTGTTGTCGCGGCAGTCGGGGTAGCCGGAAAAATCGGTCTCGCACATGCCGCCCACCATCACGCTGAGTGAGCGCCGATAAGCGATCACGGCTGCGAAGTTGAAGAACAGCAGGTTGCGCGCCGGCACAAAGGTGTTGGGCAGGCCGCCGGCCTTCATCTCGATCTTGCGTTCGTCGGTGAGCGCGGTGTCGGAGATCTGGCCCAGCAGCGACAGGTCGATCAGGTGATCGGCGCCAAGCCGGTGGGCCCAGTGCGGGAACTGCTTGCGCAGTTGCTCGCGCACCGGAATCCGGCAGTCGAGCTCGACCAGGTGGCGCTGGCCGTAGGTGAAGCCGATGGTTTCGACATGTGCGTAACGCTGCAGCGCCCACACCAGGCAGGTGGTGGAGTCTTGCCCGCCTGAGAACAGGACGAGCGCGCGGCGGGTGTCGGTCATGGGCGGATTCTCGCCCAAGCCCGTCGCGGCGTCAGCCGCGGGTTTCGCCGTGGCCCAGCACCACCCACTTCATCGAGGTGAGGCCCTCGATGCCAACCGGCCCGCGGGCGTGGAACTTGTCGGTGCTGATGCCGATTTCAGCACCCAGGCCATACTCGAAACCGTCGGCAAACCGGGTCGACGCGTTGACCATCACGCTGGCGGAATCGACCTCGCGCAGAAAGCGCATCGCGTGCGAGTGGGTGTCGGTCAGGATCGCGTCGGTGTGGTGCGAGCCGTAGTGATTGATGTGCGCGATGGCCTCGTCGAGGCTCGCCACGATCTTCACGCTGACGATGGGTGCCAGGTATTCCTCGGACCAGTCTTGCTCGCTCGCCGGTGCGAGCTTCGCTTGCGGCACTCCGGCCAGCAGCGCGAGCGCGGTTGCGTCACCGCGCATCTCGACGCCCTTGGCCGCGAACAGAGCGCCGATCTTCGGCAGGAACGCCGGCGCAATGGCGGCATGCACTAGCAGCGACTCGGCCGCGTTGCATGGGCTGTACTTCTGCGTCTTGGCGTTGTCGGTCACGCGCAAGGCGAGTTCGAGCTCGGCGCTCGCGTCGACATACACGTGGCAGTTGCCGTCGAGGTGTTTGATGACCGGCACCTTGGCCTCGCGGCTGATGCGCTCGATCAGGCCCTTGCCGCCGCGCGGAATGATCACGTCCACGGCTTCCGGCGAGGCGATCAGGAAACCGACGGCGGCGCGGTCGGTCGTCTGCACCAGTTGCACCGCGTCGGGCGGCAGGCCTGCTTCAGTGAGCGCGGCCTGCACCAGCTTCCACAGCGCCAGGTTGGAGTGAATCGCCTCCGAGCCGCCGCGCAGGATGCAGGCATTGCCACTCTTGATCGCGAGCGACGCGGCTTCGATCGTCACGTTCGGCCGGCTCTCGTAGATCATGCCGAACACGCCCAGCGGCACACGCATCTGGCCCACCTGAATGCCGCTCGGGCGCAGCGCCAGGTTCGTGATCTCACCGATCGGGTCGGCCATGGCGGCGATCTGCTCGCAGCCTTCGGCCACCGTCTCGACGATGCTTGGAGTGAGCTTGAGCCGGTCGACCATCGGCGCAGCCAGGCCGGCGGCGGTTGCGGCCGCAATGTCTTGCGCGTTGGCCGCAGCAAGCGTTGCCGTCTCGGCGCGCAGCAGCCGCGCCAGCGCGAGCAGCGCGTTGTTCTTCGAAGCGGTGGGCGCCGCTGCCATGCGGGCGCTCGCGGCACGGGCCGAAGCGCCCATGTGGGCGATCGTGGCTTGCAGGTCGGTCGAGGTCATGCGTGATTGTCGCAAACCTGGGGCGATGGGGGCGGGTGCCGGATCGACGGCCGCGCCGCACCCTTCCTCGCCGCGGAACAGTGTCTTGGTTCGTGCGGGCGTTCTCAACGCAGGGCGGCTCGGAGACAGTTCGTGCATTCGCGGAACACACGGCGAATACGAACCCGATCCAGCCCCAACAACCCAGGAGACACACCATGTCACGCATCAGCATTCCGTCCGTCGAGCTGTCGCTCGAAGCCTCCAAGCCCCTGCTCGCCGCCGTCAAGCAGCAGCTCGGCGTTGTGCCCAATCTGATGAGGTTGGTTGGCCACAGCCCGGCCGCGCTCGAGGGTTATCTGTCGCTGAACGGCGCCTTGAACAAGGGCAAGCTCGATGCCAAGCTGCGCGAGCGCATTGCACTGGCCGTGGCCGAGTTCAACGGCTGCGACTACTGCCTGTCGGCGCACGACTACCTCGGCCGCAACGTCGCCAAGCTCAGCGGCGACGAGATCGACGCAGCCCGCGACGGTCACTCGAGCGACCCGCGTGCCGCCGCCGCACTTCGTTTCGCGCGCCGCGTGGCCGAAGCGCATGGCCGGGTCTCTGACGCCGACCTCGCTGCCCTGCGTGATGCCGATTTCGACGAAGGCGCGGTGATCGAGATCGTCGTGACGGTGGCCCTCAACGTGCTGACCAACTACGTCAACAACGTGGCCCAGACCGACATCGACTTTCCGAAGGTCAGCGCCCGCATCGCCGCCTGAGCGACCGAGCACGGCGGCCCAGCCCACAGCAGACAACCGAAGGATTCATCATGAACAAGAACCTCTTTCGCCACACCGTACTGGTGTCGCTGATTTCGGCCGCCGTGCTCACGCTGACGAGTACCCCGGTCATGGCGCAGGACGCGATGGCCGCGCGTGCACTTGCTGCGGCGACCGTGTCGTACAGCAGCATCCAGGTCGACGGCCTGAAGATCGCCTACCGCGAGGCGGGCGACCCGAAGAACCCGAAGCTCGTGCTGCTGCACGGGTTCCCGGCGGGCTCGCACCAATACCGCGATCTGATCCGCTCGCTGTCCGGCAGGTTTCACGTCATCGCGCCCGACTACCCCGGCTTCGGCGAGAGCGACATCCCCGACCCCGCGTCGTACCGCTACAGCTTCGACGGCATCTCCACCGTCGTCGAGCATTTCCTCCAGGCGAAGGGCTTCGACCACTACGGCCTGTTCGTGCAGGACTACGGCGGTCCGGTGGGCTTTCGGATCGTCGGGCGCAACCCGAAGGCACTCGACTGGCTGATCATCCAGAACAGCAACGCGTACGAGGTCGGCTTCACCGCCGCATGGGACGGCTTCCGCGGCGCGCTGTGGAAGAACCGCTCGCCCGAGACCGAGAAGCCGCTCGCCGGCTTCCTGACCAAGGACGCGATCAAGGGCATCTACCTGCACGGCGCCGAGAAGCCCGAGCTGATCAGCCCCGACAACTGGGAGTCCGACGCGGCCTACATGCAGCGGCCCACGGCCGTGCGCGTCAACCTCGACCTCTTCTACGACTACCGCACGAACGTCGATCTCTACCCCAAGTGGCAGGCTTTCTTGCGCACGAATCAACCCAAGACGCTGATCTTCTGGGGCCAGACCGACATCTTCTTCACACCGGCCGGTGGCGACGCGTTCCTGAAGGATCTGCCCAAGGCCGAGATGCATCGCCTGAAGGCCGGGCACTTCGCGGTCGAGGATCATCTCGACTACATCTCGGCCCAGATGCAGCGCTTCTACGCCGAGAAGGTGGCGCCCGACCCGAAGATGGCGATGGCCAACGGCAAGTAAGGAGACGACGATGAGCACGAAACCCGAGGCACCCCGCCCGCCGCTGCCACCGTTCACGCGCGAGACCGCTGCGCAGAAGGTCCGCATGGCCGAGGACGCGTGGAACAGCCGGGACCCGGTCAGGGTCTCGCTGGCCTACACGCCCGACAGCCAGTGGCGCAACCGCGCCGAGTTTCCGCGTGGGCGCGAGAAGATCGTGGAATTTCTGCAGCGCAAGTGGGAGCGCGAACTCGACTATCGCCTGATCAAGGAGTTGTGGGCGCACGAGGGCCATCGCATTGCGGTTCGTTTTGCCTACGAGTGGCGTGGCGCCGATGGCCACTGGTATCGCTCGTACGGCAACGAGAACTGGGAGTTCGACGAACACGGCTTCATGGCCTTCCGCCACGCCAGCATCAACGACTGGCTGATCAATGAATCGGAACGAAAGTTCAGATGGCCGCTGGGCCGCCGCCCGGACGAACACCCCGGGCTGAGCGAGCTGGGACTCTAGACATGAGTGCGCACAATGACCCGCTGGCGCAGATCCGCGCCATCAACGAATCGGCAGCGTTCAATCGCTGGTGCGGCATCGAGGTGACGAGCGCAGAGCCCGGCAGGGTCGGTCACGCCGAAGCCTGACGGACTGGCAGAGGCCTCTTGGGGAACCAGTGTCATGCGGAAATTCATCACTGAGGGCGAAGGCTTGCCGAAGTGGGGTTCGCCCATCAGTCACGCTGTCGTCGTGAATGACACTTGCTACCTCAGCGGCCAGCTGTCCATCGACGTTTCAGGCGCGTACGTCGCCGGGACCGCGCGCGAAGAAGCAGAACGCGCATTCGGCCATCTGTTCTGTGCAGTCCGTGCCGCGGGCTTCTCGGTGGGCGACGTGACCTTCGTCGACGTCGCGTTCACCGATCTGGCCGACCTGCCCCAAGTCAACGAAGTCTTCGCAAGCCTGTTTCCAGAAGGCAGACGCCCGGCGCGGACTGTTTGCCAGGCGGCGGCGCTTCCGTTTGGCGGGCGCATCAAGGTCATGGGCATCGCTGTCCGGGAGGCCTGATTCATGCCAGGCAAGCGGGCCGAACTAGCCGTCGTACTTGACGTTCAAGGCAACGAACGCAGCGAGGGCGGCGTCGCGGTCCACCATCATGCTCTGGCAGTGCGGCCGCGCATCCATCATGCGCAGGTAGGCGCTCGACTTCGGCACCCATCGCTCCAGCATGTCGTCGCCGAACACCGCCATGCTGGTCTGCCGGATCATGAAGAAGTGAACGTAGGCCACGCAATCGGCCGCGGTGAACGAAGGCCCGAAGATGAACGGCGAGAACGAAGACAGGCGCGCCACCGCCGCCAGCCCGATCGCCAGTCGTTCCTTCGCTTCCTGCTTGGTTTCTTCGGAAACCGTGCCGCCGAAGAACGACTCCTTGTAGAGGCGGCGCGCCACCCATTCCGAGTTGAGCTCGAGGTGCTGGATCAGCTCGCGGCACTTGGCGCGCTGGAACACATCTGCGGGGTACATCGGAATGGCCGGGTAGCGAGCTTCCAGAAATTCGAGAATGGCCTGGGATTCGGACAAGCTGCCTTCGGCGGTCTCGATGAACGGGATCTTGCCCAGCGGCGAGCAGTGCCAAAAGGTCTCGCGCTCCCACGGGTACACGAGCCGTTCCCGAAACGGAATGCCCTTCTCCAGCAGGATCAACTTGAGCTTGTTGTAGTAGTTGCTCACCCCGAAGCCGCACAAGGTCAACATGGCGTGGTTCCTCCCCGCGTCACAGTCTTGATCGTTCTGGCGTCGGAGTGTGCGCCATCCGGCGCGCGGTGCACATCACGTCGCCTGAAGGCGGGCAAAATCGAAGACTCCGTGGCGCGCAAAGGAACGATGTGGACCGCCTGCACCTGATTACGGTCTTCGTGGCGGTGGCAGATGCCAGCGGCTTTGCGGGGGCGTCGCGCAAGCTCGGCATATCGCCGCCCGCGGTCACGCGGGCGATCAACGAACTCGAGGGGCACCTCGGCGTGCGCCTGCTCACGCGCACCACCCGCATCGTGCGGCTCACCGAAGACGGCGCGCGTTATGCAGACGACTGCCGGCGCATCCTGGCCGAGCTGGCCGAAGCCGATGACGCCGTGAGCGGCAAGCACGGTTCGCCGCATGGCCGTCTCACGCTCACCGCCCCGGCGCTGTTCGGCGCAAAGTTCGTGACGCCCATCGTCACCGAGTACCTGACGCGTTACCCGAAGGTCACGGCCGCGTGCTGGTTTCTGGACCGGGTGGTGAACATGATCGATGAAGGTGTGGACGTGGCCGTGCGCATTGGTGAACTGCCCGATTCGTCGATGCAGGCGATCTCGGTCGGCCGGGTGCGGCGCGTGATCTGCGCGTCGCCGGCTTACCTCGAGAAGCATGGCGTCCCGGACACGCCCGAGGCCTTGAGCGCGCACTGCGTCGTGTCGGCCAGCCCGGTGACGCCGACTGCCGACTGGCGCCTGGTGGACAAGGGCGAGCCGCGCATCGTCAAGCTGCAGGCCCGCCTGATCACCACGACCAACGACGCCGCGGTGGCCGCCGCCGTCAGCGGCTTTGGCATCACGCGCCTGCTCTCGTACCAGGTCGCGGAGCAGCTGCGCGACGGCGTGCTCAAGACCGTGCTCAACGAGTTCGAACCCACGCCCTTGCCGGTTCATCTGGTCCATCGCGAAGGACGGCATGCCTCGCAAAAGGCGCGCGCTTTTCTCGACCTGGCGCTGGAGCGGCTGCGCGCGAACCCTGCGCTCAACTGAGCGGCCTGCGTGATGCGAACGCTGA
>JBDTTU010000046.1:0-34513 GCA_039930465.1 Burkholderiales bacterium | reverse complement strand
ACAAGCTCAAAATACTACCGGTAGCGTGTGTCTGTGACAACCGGATAAGCACGGATTGTTCTAAACGGTTCGTGAAAGGCACGTCGGTACTTTTCGATGCCCGGGGTAATCATGACCGGTGAATGGCCAGCCGGGGTCTCGTCGCATGACGGAACGGAGATGACCGCGCCAGCGGCTCCCTTGAACCAGTCCAACGAGCCGTGAACCTTCCAGACGCAAACGGTCCGCACCGCTTGACCATCTCGGAAAACTCGGCTGTGTGAATCGGTGGAACGCCCCGCAAAGTAGCCGTAGCCGAAGCCGTTAAAGCTCGCAAACTCTCCCGCATCGCTTGCGTACTCTGCCAGTCTGTCGTAGTTTGGCGTGACCACATCAATTGTCTTGTGGACGCTTGTGAAGAGGTGTCGGTAGAGGCGCGTCAACGGAAGTAGTCGTCGGTCGGACAGCAGGGCATAGAACACCGCGCGGTCCGATGGAAGCAAGAAGGTTCTTGTTGACTGGACTATGTGATCTGTTTGAGCGTCGGTCAGTTGTACGTGCGAAAGCGCTGCCTCAAGACCTTCGACGTCAAGCAGGCTATCGAACCGCGTCCATTCGACAGACTCCGCCGACGTCATCGTCAGTGGTGGATGAGCTCTCAAGTGGGTGGCGAGCGCACCCATGCCAGGGATGCCATGGGCCAACGACGCCCCGCTGCCCAAGACGATGACGGGTGTGCGGGTGACACATGCTTGGGCAAGTTCCGTAAGACGCTCAAGGTCAGTCTTTTTCATGGTCTATGTTCGCCTGCCTCATCGCTGCTTCAAACCGTCCACGGCTTGCGGCCCTAAGGCGCTGCAAGCCGAGTTCCCGTGCCATCAGAACAATTGTGTCTTCAGCCCCTCGCTCCCTCGTGATGATCTGGCGCGCCAAATCAACAAGTTCGGGCATACATATCTCATCCACCGACCGCGCCACCTCCTCGGCCGCACGGCGAAACGTGATCGGCAATTCTGGCCCACGTGCGGTAGCCCAATAGAACGTCCCGACATCTTCACTTGTGACGCGGTGCACCTTTAGCGCCAGCGCCTCCACACGTTCCTGAATCCGCGCCCCGGTCCGCTGCCAACCATGTGCCCTGGCGATGCGGCGCGCGAGCACCGTGTCGAGCACCGGGCCTTCGACTTCGACGACATGCGCGATCATCGTGCGCAGGACCGTGTCGTAGGCGCTGTCGAAGAACGCTTCTGCGTTGACGGCATCAACCGCAGTTGAGGGCTCTGATTCAACGAAGGTACCGGTTGCTACGGGCAGATCGCCGGCCATATTGCGTGCGTACGTCTCGGCCTCTTGTTGCTCTGCATGCTGCTCAAGCGGATGAGCCGTCACATTGAGCGTCGTACCAACATTGGCGTCACTCCCCTTGATCTCCGACGCTGATGACGCGGTGGCAGATGAAGCCGCCTCTTCGCGCGCCTTCCTGATCGCCGCTTCAGCCGCGTCGCTGGCGGCCTTCTTCTCCGCTTCCTCGGCGCGCTTCGTTCGACTGGTCTCCAGCAGCCCGCGCAACTTCGCATCAAGCTTTGCCAATGTGCCGGCCTTGTCCACCCACCAGTCGGTGGACCACACGCGCAGAATCTCCCACCCCAGGCCGCGCAGCACCTGCTCGCGCAGCATGTCGCGGTCGCGCGCTGTCGCCGAACGGTGGTAGGTGGCACCATCACATTCAATGCCCGTCAGGTAGCTGCCTCTGGCATCGGGGTGCACTACGGCCAGGTCCACGCGGAAGGACGATGCGCCGATCTGCGTGTGCAGCTCCCAGCCCTTGCCGGCCAGCGCCGAGGCCACGGCTTCTTCGAACGGGCTCTCGAAGTCGCCCAGGCTGCCGCGCGTGGCTTCGGCCAATGCGCGCGTGCCGCGTTCGGCGAATTCCAGAAAGTGTTTCAGATCGCGCACGCCCAGGGCTTGAGTTCGGGCCAGGTCCATCTGCTCTCCCTTCAGGCTGGAGAACACACGCAGTTCGTGCCGTGCCCGGGTGATGGCCACGTTGAGCCTGCGTTCGCCGCCTTCGCGGTTCATGGGCCCGAAGTTCATCGACACCGCGCCCGCCAAGTCCGGCCCGTAGGTGATGGAGAAGTACATGATGTCCCGCTCATCGCCCTGCACGCTTTCCAGGTTCTTGACGAACAGCGGTTCCAGTTCCACTTCACTGAAGTAGGGTTCGAGGGCGGGGTCGCGCCGCCGCTCTTCGTCCAGCAAGTCTTCGATGAGGCCTTGCTGTTCGGTGTTGAAGGTCACCACGCCAATGGTGAGCTTGCTCTCGCGAAAACCCGGCGACTTGAGCCGCGCAACAACGTCGGCCACCAGTGCCCTGGCTTCGGGCTTGTTGATGCGCGCGCCGCCTTTTTCGTAGACGCCTTTGACGTGGTGGAAGCTCACCGCCCGGTCTTCGGTCACCGGCGACGGGAAGGTGACCAGCGAACCACCGTAGTAACGGTGGTTGGAGAACGCGATCAGGCTTTCGTGGCGGCTGCGGTAGTGCCAGGCCAGGTTCATCGTGGGCAGGTTGGCCCCCAGGCATTCGTCGAGGATGCTTTCCAGGTCGCCTTCGACATCGTCTTCGTCGGCTGACGACTCGGCGCGGTCGAAGAAGTTGGTCGGCGGCAGTTGTTTGGGGTCGCCCACCATCACCACCTGCCTGCCGCGCGCGATGGCGCCCACGGCGTCCCACACGGGGATTTGCGAGGCTTCGTCGAATACCACTACGTCGAACGCGTTGGCGTCGGCGCTCAGGTACTGCGCAATCGACAGGGGGCTCATCAGCAGGCAGGGCGTGAGCTTGGTCAGCGCCGACGGGATGCTGCTCATCAGCTCGCGCAGCGGCAGGTGCCGCTTCTTCTTGGTCATCTCATGGCGCAGGATGCCCCATTCCGAGTTGCGCGTGACGCTGTCTTGTTTGGGCAGGTCGGCGCACAGCGTGGCCCGCACCCACGCTTTCGTCAGCCGGGTGTAGTGCGCCTCCAGCGCCCGGAAGTCGCCGATGCGCTTTTCATGTTCGGCCGCCACGAAGCTGCGAATGACGGGCTCGTTGTCCACCACCGCGTTGAGCCACCAGCGGCTGTAGCAGGTCTCGAAAGCACGGCGCACGGTGCCGGCTTCGATGGCGCCGAGTTCGATCCCGGCGACCAGAGGCGCGAGCCCGAGCGCCACGGCCTGCTGGCATGCCTTGCGCCATGCACACCAGGCGTTCAGGCGGGCCTCGGCTTGCACGATGGCTGCGCATCTCTGAACCAGATCGGTCAGCGCGACATCGCCGTAGCTCGTCTTGGAGACTTCTGCGAACTCGCCCGCGGCCGACAAGCGGTCGATCGACGGTTGAAGCGCCGCCCAGGCCGCGAGGTAGGCTTGCCCTGCGGAAGCAATTGCGCCCGTCGGCTCCAGCAGTGCATTGCCGTCGCCGATCAGTCGATCCAGCGGCGCTTTCACGGCGGCAAGCTCTTCGGGCGTCGCCGCCAGGTTGGCAATAGCGGCTGCCATTGACGCCTGAAACTTCAACGCTTTCTCGAGCTCGTTAAGGCGTGTCGTGTGCCCGCTCCACAGGCCGGCGGTGAGGCTACCGAGTTCATCACAGCCCGACAACTGTTGTTCGACAACACCGCGCTGCCGCAAGCGCTGAAAGTCGGCGGACATCGCTGCGCCGCAGTCGCCGTTGACAACGCCGAGGTGCTCGCCTGTCAGCACGCCTGTTTCGCGCACCGCAGTCAGCTCGGTGTTGAAGTCGAGCGCGGCAGCCAGATGTTCGCAGCGCGTTGCCAGTCCGGCCCACAGCCCGGCGGTGGCAGGCCCCAGATGTTCGAGTGCTGCGATGTCGGCGTCGCGCGCCTTCAGTGCGCGGAGCTTGCCGAGTTCCCTGGAAAGCCGCTCGCCACAGCGCCCGTTGGCGATCGCATCCAGCCCTACGTCGTCCCAGGAATGCTGGTGCCGGGCGGCGGTCAAAACATGCTGGAACTTCAAGGCGGCATCCGCAAATTCACGCCGCGTCTTCAGGCCCGCCCAGACACCTTCGGTTGCGGGCCCGATTCCCAGCGCGGTGACTTCCGCTCGAAGCACGCGAATGCGCACGAGGGAGCGCAGGTCCCGCGCCACATCGGGTTCGCTTTCGCCAGTCACGGCGGCATCCAGCACCGAGCGCAGCTTGCGTTTGCCCAGCCACGACATTGGCCACAATGCCTTCTCAGCCTTGGCCCATTCGCGCTGCAACTGCGTCACGTTGAGCTGTTCAACCTGTTCACTGTAGGGCACTGAAAGCTGCTGGGTCGCGTGTGCGATCTGGTCGAGAAGCGCCAGCCCCTTGTGCAATTCCTCCACCACATCCGCCGCCCACGGCATGCCCAGATCAGCGTGAGCGCTGCGGCGGTTCGCCAGCAGCTTGACGCCTTGCGTGCACGCCAACACGACAGAGGCGGGCCACGCAGGAGCGAGCTGCGAGCTGATGTCACGGTGCTGCGCTACGAGCGCCGCGCCGGCCAGCAGGCGCTCGGCCATGCTGCGGGCATCCGCGCGCAGTACGAATCGCCAATCTCGCCCCGCTGCCAGCGGCAAGATCCTGGCCAAAACGCCGACAGCGCCGCGTACGCGGCGCGTCAAGGGCATTGGCGGCAGCCCGACGGCGCTGGCCAAACGGTTATGCGCAGCCTGCAGCGCCTGCGCGGGCGCCATCACTCCGCGGGCTGCATCCACCAAGCTCTGTTGCCAGGTGGGTGACCAGTCGCTCCGCCCCACTGCGGCCAATGGGTTGTCGAGCAGGACGCCATAGCCGACGGCCGCCGCGTTTACATCAAGGCGGTCCACGACGCCGCGCATGGCTTCCATGGCATCGGTGTCATGGGCATGGGCCGCGCCCCAGCTCAAGCCCAACGCCGGAACATCTTCCCCGTCCACCACCCGACCGATGGCCTCGAAGATGGTCATGCCGTTGTGGTGCCGATAGTGCAGGCGTTCGACGTAACCATTGAGGTCATCGCGCAGGCGTTTGAGCCGCCGCGCCTGGGCCCGCCACTCGTCGGGATCGACGTCGCCTTGCGCTTCCCACGCGTTCTGCAACTGGGCCAGCACGTCGAGCTTTCGTGCCTTGCTGGAGTGCAGCTCAAGGCAGAACTCGCCCAGGTTGACCTCGCGCAGCCGCCGGTACACCACGTCGAGCGCTGCGATCTTTTCCGACACGAACAACACGCGCTTGCCCTCGGCCAAGCACTGCGCAATGAGGTTGCTGATGGTTTGGCTCTTGCCCGTGCCCGGCGGACCGATGAGCACGAAGTCTTTGCCTCTGACGGCCGCCATCACGGCAGACAGCTGCGATGAATCCGCCGGCAATGGGCAGAAGGTCTGCTCGGGCGAGAACTCGCTGTCCAGCCGCTTGGGGTTCGGGAATGCCACGCCAGACGGATAGCTGTCACGCGGCGTGTCGATCAGGTGTTTGACGACAGGGTTCTCGCGCAACTGGTCGGTGCGCTCGGTCAAGTCTTTCCACATCAGGTACTTGGCAAACGAGAACATGGCCAGCACCACGTCTTCCGACACCTCCCAACCCTTGATGTCCTTGATGGAATGGGAAACGGCTTTCCAGATCGCCTGCACATCCAGACCCGCATCGTCCCTGGGCAATTCGCCATCAGCGACGCCGAGGTCGAGTTTGAAATCTTGCCGAAGCATTTCGATCAGCGTCGGGTTGAAACGCGGCTCGTCGTCGTGCAGCAGCAGCGTGAAGCCTGAGCGCGCGCTCTTTCTGTGAAGCGTCACGGGGACCAGGATCAGCGGCGCGCGGTACTTCGTGCCGGCCTTGTCTTCGCGGGTCCACGACAGAAAGCCGAGCGCGATGTACAGCGTGTTTGCACCGCCTTCCTGGAGGGTGTTGCGCGCCGTGCGGTACAGGTCCACCAGCCGCGGCTCGAGTTCATCCTGTGGCACACCGATGAAAATCTCGCGGCGCTTCAACGCATCCAGGGCGTGAGCGCGCCGTACGTCCTCACGCTCCCGGCCTTCGTAGATGGCTTGACTGCGCGGGTCGGTTCCGTCCATCAGATCGGGGCGCGCCAGCAGCTTCAGCGCCTGCCCGTCGGACAGCAGGTCTTCCAGCGCGCCGGCGTCCGGAACTTCCAGTTTCAATGCCTTCTTGCCGGACTTGAAGTTGAGCAGGTTGTTGCGCAGCGAAAGGTCCAGCAGCTTGCGCTGCCAGCGGGCCAGACGGTCCTTCGGGTTGAGCGTGGCCGGGTCTTGTTCGGCGGTGGGTCCCTCCTCGGGCAGGTCAGGCGGTTCGTCGAAGAGGGGTTCCGCGACCAGCAACGGCTCTGCTGTTTGCGGCGCGACTGGCGCCTCGGCACTCGCCAGCGGTTTGATGCGTTGCAGACGTGCCCGACGGATGTCGATCGCCATCTCGAACGCCTCTTCCTTGTCCTCCGAAATCTGTTGAGCTGCGTTCTGGCTTGCGAAGCTGAAGCTCGGCGCCGGTCGGTGGGTGGCGAGGGTGGTTTCGAACAGCAACAGCTCCTTCAGCTTCACCCGCTTGCGCAGCGCGGTGACGTCGTCCACGACGGTCGTTGAGAACTCCTCGGCCTTGAGCCAAACACCGGCAAACGCATGGCCCTTCGTGAAGACCAGCAGTGGGTTCAGGCCAGCCTGCTCGATGGCGGCGCAAAAGAACAGTGCCAGGTCGAGGCAGGTCGCGAGGCCGGATTCGGCGATCTGCGCCGGGCCTCGAACCTTCTGCCCGCTGTGCTCGAAGCTGGCCGGCGGCAGCGCATAGTCCAGCCCCATCGCGGCGACGGCGCTCCAGATGCCGGAGGCCAGTTCCCAGGCGCGCTTGGCGCCACCTTTGTAGCCGTCAAGTGCCGGGTTCTTGCCGTTCTTGCGCAGGATGTCGGCGGCCTGCTTCAGCAGGCGCTCGACGGCCGGCTCGTTGGGCTGAACAAAGGCTGCGATCAGGTCGGGAAGATGGTGTGAGATGCCGCCCCACTGGTTGCGCGGCAGAAGTTCGACCGTGCGCTCCAACCGTGCCAAGTCAGGTGATGCGGCGGCATCGTCACAGTGCCGCAGCGAAAGCGTTACCGTGGCCCTTTCGCTCTCGGTCAAGCGGGTGAGCAGCGCGCCATCGAGTTGCAGGTCGAGGTCTGTGATGCGATAGCTGCTGCCGGCCGCAACCGCATCGATCCGCCACACCTTTGGCTTGAGGAACCCTGGAACGGACTCGATGCGCAACTCGAGGTCCTTCGCATCTTCTTCCGTACCGTTGGTGATGCTCAGTTCCCTGAGCAACGGTACGGCGTTCTGAAAGTCAGCCAGGTTCAGCTTGGCAGCCAGCGTTGCATCGACGCGATGGTGCTCAGCGTTGATGTCGCCGTCCTCGGAATCGATCAGCTCCATCGCCCGTCCCCTCAAGAATCGGTTTACATGCCGAGCCGTCGAGGGCCCTCCCAATGGTGCTGTCAACGCAGGTCAAGCAACCGCGCCGCAAGCCGCCATTGAATGCATCTTGTCACAGGCAGCTGGGCTTTTGCAGGGGTGCCACCCCCTCACGGCGAAGGCGCTTATGCGTCGGCGGCACTCTTGTTCGCGAGGCGCGCGCGCGAAACGGCGGCGGCTTCCTGCAGCTTGCGTTGCAGCACATCCTTCGGGGGCAGGGCCGTGTAGAGGTCTTCGTCGCGCAGCGCACGCACGCTCCAGCGTTCGGCGCGGCACATCTCGACGTAGAACTCACGTTGCAGCGGTGCCTTGAGCAGCAGCAAGGCGACAAAGTGAGTCCAGCTCAATTCCCGTATCAGCGATACGACAATCTGCTCTTTCGGCAAGACCTCGGCGAACTGGATCGTGCGGTGCAGGTTCTTCTCACCGAAACTGGTGCCACGGTCGGTACTCAATTGTCGCGACAGCATCACGACCCGCCAGACAAGAATCAGCTTACTTGTGCCCTCTGGCGCTCTCGCTGTGTGGCGCTTGTGTGAGGTCGAGCTGCCCCGCCTGGAGCACTGTCCTGGTCCCGCCGACAGGAATCGAACCTGTATTTGCCGCTTAGGAGGCGGCCGTTCTATCCATTGAACTACGGCGAGCGGGGGTGGATTCTGGCATGTGCGGGCACCGCGGCGGGCCTGGTGGCTGGCTGCAACTACTGCCAGCGCCAGGTCCAGATCAGGTCGAGCGAATTGTCGAGCCCCGACTGCGCGCGCAGCGTGAAGCGCTGGGCGATGCGGTAGATGAGCTGCCAGCTGCCGGTGGTGGCGTTCAGGCCGCGCTCGTAGCCCACGTACCAGTTGCGCGAGAGCTGCTTGCCGAGCGAGATGACGGTGTCGCGCACTTCGCCGTCGCTTTGGCGCAGCGAGATCGCGTCGAGCCCGAGCGCCCGGGTGAACTGGTCGGTCACGCCCTCGCCTTCACCTGCCAGCAGCGCGAGCGCGGCGCGTTGCAGCAATGCGGTGTCGGTGCGGCCCAGGCCGTCGGAGGCGCGGCCCATCACGAGCCAGCTGAGCTTGTCGATTTCCGACAGCTCGGGTTCCGAGAACAGGCGAATCCGCGGCGCAACCGCGTTGCCGGTCACGGCCACGCCGACCCGCACGTCCAGGTTCGGCCGGGTCGCTTCGATGTCGAGCCGCGGGTTGTCGACCGGCCCGTTGAAGGTGATCAGGCTGCGGTCGATCGTGAGCTTCTGCCCGTAAGCGGCGTAGGTGCCGTCGGCCGCCCGCACCGTGCCGGTCACGCTCAGCCGGCCGTTGGGCGAGGTGATGTGCAGCTCGCCGCGCAGCCCGGTGTCGATGCCGCGGCCGCGAATGCGCAGCTTCTCGCCCAGGTTCACGCGCAGGTCGAGTGCCACCTCGCGGCTCGCCGGCGCGGTGGCCGCGGGCGCGTTGGGTGCGGCGGCGGCCGACGCTGCCGCGGCCGGCGAGGCCACGCCGCGCGCCCGCACCACTTCCACGTCGGAAGAGAGCGTGGGCGCTTCGCTGCGCGTGAAGTCGATCGCGCCTTCGTCGACACTGAACGAGCCGTCGAGGCTGAGCGTCTTGCTGTCGAGCTGCATCTGCGCCTGCCCGCTGGTCACGATGCGCCGGTCGACACGGCCGAGCAGCTGGAACTTGTCGGCGCTGAGCTTGAGCACGGCCTTCGGCGCTTCGCCCAGGCTCGCACTGCCTTCGAGCTTCACGCTGCCGGCGCCGCCTTTGGCGGTGAAGCGTTCGATGCGCGCGGTGCTGCCCTGCAGGGCGATCAACACGTCGCCATCGCTCAGGTTCACGCCCTGCAGGAAGTTGCGCACCGACAGGCCCGTGCCGCGCATTTCGCCGGTGTATTCAGGCGCATTCAGGCGCCCGCCGATGCTGGCACTGGTGCGCAGTGCGCCGTCGAGGCGCCAGCCCGGCGGCACCCAGGTGCCCCAGGTGCCGAGGCTCGCGACCTGCAATTCGAGCACCCCTTCGATCGGCGTGTCGGCCGCCGGCCAGGTGGCTTGTGGCGAGGTGCGTGCCACGACCGCGCCAGCGGCCACGCCGAGGGTCTTGCCGGCCAGCGCCTGCGTGAACGACCAGACGCCGTCGGCGGCGTTCAACGCCAGCCGCAGGTCGGTGAGGCCGAGTGCCTGGGTGCCGAGTTCGTCGGTCACGGTCAAGTCGCCGGTGCTGCGCTCGAGCACGATGGCGGCGCGAAAGTCGGGCGCGCTGCGCAGCTCGATCGTGCCGCCCACGGCGAGGTCGCCGCCCCAGCCGAAGGCAGGTTGTGCGCGCGCCAGCAAGGGCGCCACGCGCAGCGGCTCGATCTGCGCACTGGCCTCGATCTGCGCGAACGTGCCCGGGCCCTCGGCCGCGCGCCAGGCGATGCGGCTCCAGCGCAGCACGCCGCCCAGCACCTCGGCGCGGCCCGGTTGCACGGTCGCGTGCGCCGGGCTGCCGGCCCATTGCAGCTCGATGCCGACATCGCGGGTTCGCAGCAATGGTGCGGCTCCCGGGTCGCGCAGCTCGACCTGCTGCAGCGTGCCGCGCCAGCCGGTGAACGGGCTGCCACCCTGTTCGACGATGCCACCCTGGGCCTGCAGCAGCGCGACCGTTTGCGCCGCGGCGGCCGTTGCAGATGCGGCGGCTGCAGGCACACGCAACGCGTCGGTCCAGGCCGGGGGCAGGGCTTTCGACTCGGCGCGCAGCTCCAGCGTGTGGGCGCGCGCGCTGCCCTTGAGCTGCAATTGCACCGAAGCGAGCGACGGCCCGCCGCCCGGCGTGCCCGAAGAGCGGTTGGCCGCGGTGGGCGCCCCCTGGGTGAGCGCCGCGTCGGTCAGCGTGGCCTGCAGTTCGGCCGGTGCATCGGCCAAGGTGCCGAGCCGCCACTTTGCCTGGGCGCGCTGCACGCTGGCTGCGCCAAAACGCAGGCCGCTGGCGTCGAGCTGGCCCTCGCTCGTCATCACCGGCCAGCGCCCGGCCAGGCGGGCGCTGCCGCTCAGGCTGCCGGCCAGCGTGCTGTCGGCCGCCGCCGGTTGCAGCAGCTTCAGCAAGGGCGCCAGGCGGTTCAATGCCGGGCCTTCGAGCGCCACATCCCAGCGGTCGTTCGCACCGCTGCCGGTGGTGCCGAGGTGGCCTTCCACGCGCACGCTGTTGCCGGCGGCGTCGAGTGTCAGCAGGGGCACGGCCTGGTTGCCGGCCGCGCTGCGCAGCGCGAGTTCGCCCTTGAGCGGCACACCGGCGAGCATGCTGTTGGCAAGCGTTGCAAGCGCTTCGCCGCGCAGCCCGGCCAGCAGTGCGGCCACCGGCATCGTGCCGGCCGCGGCGGGCACGGCAAGGTCGAACGTGCCTTTGCCGTTCAGGCGGTTGGCCGCCTTGCGCCAGGATGAATCTTCCGGGCCGGGCCACCACAGCGCCGGATCAAAATCGACCAGCGCGGCCTGGCCCTTCACGCGCCACGGCGCCTCGGGCTCGGGGTGCGTGACAAGGCCGGTCAATGACGCCCGCGTGCTGCCGGCGAGCACCTGCGCATCGCGCACCTCGATGCGTTCGGCACTCAGGCTCGTGTCGATCTTGATCTGCACCGTTCGCGCCGGGCCGCGGTCGGCGAGCTGGCCTTGCAGATCGGCCTTCACGTCGATGCCGGCCGCACGGGTGCCCGACACATTGATCGGGCCGGCGAGCTGCATGGTCGCGGCGCGGGCATCGAGCAGCGCCGGCTGCAAGGCATCGAGCGTGGCCGCCACATTCCAGCGCTCGCCGCTCCAGCGCCCGCTGCCCGTGATGCGCCCCGCAGCCTGCGATGCGCTGCCGAGTTCGGCCTCGAAACGGCGCAGTTCCAGTTCGGCGGCGTTGCCGGGCCGGCCGCCGAGTTCGAGCGTCAGGCGGCGCAGCGGCAGCCGCTGCTCGTTCCAGCGGCCAGCCGAAGCGTTGTTCATCTCGATCTCGACCGAGGCCGGTTGATCGAGGCCGCTGCTGCTGGCCACCGCCCGCCCGCTCAAGCTGGTGACCGGCGCGGCGCTGCTGAACGCCGACAGGTCGAGCGCCTGTGTGCTCGCTTGCAGGTCACCGAGTGGCCAGGCCGCGAACGGGCGCAAGGTGGCGCGTGCGTCGAGCGACTGCGCGGCTTGCTTCGGTGCCGGCAGCGTGCGCACGGTGGCCAGCAGCACCGGTGCCGCGATCGGGCCATTGAGCGACACGCTC
Organism: Burkholderiales bacterium; assembly: GCA_039930465.1. GTDB lineage: Bacteria > Pseudomonadota > Gammaproteobacteria > Burkholderiales > Burkholderiaceae_C > LMDS01. The sequence continues at coordinate 22,865 of JBDTTU010000046.1, read as the reverse complement.
GCGCTCCATGCCGGCAGAGTGCCAAGCGCACTCTGCGCGAAGCCGAGCGCCGCGTCGAGCTGCATCGGCGCCGCGCTGGCGATGCGGGCCGTGCCACGCGCCTGCAGCCGGTCCCAGCCGAGGCTGAGTTGGTCGATGCGGTGTTCGCTGCCACCGCTGGCGCCGACGTGAAGGCGTGCCTGCAACTGTTCGAGCGGCCTGTCGCCGAGTGCGCTCATGTACAAGGTGTCAACCCGCAAGGCGCGCACTTCGAGTTCGAGCGGCAGCTTCAGATCAGCGGGTTGCTGCAGCGGTTTGCTGCTCTTGCTTGGGCTTGTCACCACGTCGATGCGGCTGGCGTGCAGCTCGTCGATCACCACGTGCAGCCAGCGGCCGGTGTCACCCCGGCTCACCGACAAGCCGCGCCAGCCGAGACCGGTGAGCGTGACGCTGTTGCTGCCACCGGGCAGTTTGATCTGCACGCGGCGGGCTTCGAAGTCACCGAGCAGCAAACCCTTCGGCGCGTCGACCTGCACACCGGGCACGTGTGTGAGCACCCAAGCGGTGCCGGCTTCACTGCGCAGCGCCCAGCCGATGCCCACGGCCGCCGTGACCAGCAGCAATGCGAGCACGCCGACCGCCGCAAGCAACCAACGCAGCCCGTGCCTGGCCTTCTTCGACGCTTGCGGCAGCACCGGTTCGGGCGAGGGCGTGGCTTCGGTGCTGCTCATCAGAATGCGATCCCGATGCTCAGGTGGGCGCGCACCTTGTGCGTCTCTTGCCCATACGCCAGGTCGACCCGCAGCGGCCCGACCGGGCTGCGCCAGCGCACACCCACGCCGTAGCCCAGGGCCGGGCGCAACTCCGAGAAGCGGTCGGCAGCGTTGCCGGCGTCGACGAAGGTGGCCCACCAGATCGCCGGGTACTTCGCCGAAATCGGCCGTGCGATTTCGGCGCTGGCGGTCAGCAGCGTGCGCCCGCTCGACAGCACGCCGCCCACGGTCGGGCCGAGGGTGCGGTAGGCATAGCCGCGCACCGAGTCGTCGCCGCCCGCGCGGAACAGCAGCGTTTCGGGAATGCCGATCACGTTGCTGGTGAAGACCTGGCCGGCTTCGCCGCGCAGCGTGGCGTACCAGGCATCGCCGAAGGGCTGGTACCAGGTCATGCGCACGTAAAGCCGCGCGAACGGGCCGCGGGCGGTTTCGGTCACACCGAGCAGGGTTCGGCTGCCACGCGCATAGCCGCCAGCAGCCTGCGCCGAGGTGGTGAGGCCTCGGGTGGGCAAGAGCACGCTGTCGAGGTCGCGGTAAACCCAGTGGTAGTTGTACGAGAGCGCGCTGGCACGGTTGCCGATGAGTTCGCCCACGAGGCTGGCCTGTGTCAGCTCGAAAAAGTAGAGGCGCTCGATGCGCGGGGTGTCCTGGGTGCGGCCGACGCGGGCCGACCACGAGTTCAACACCTGGTCGGCCGAGCGCAGGTTCGAGGCCGAACCGGCCACGAGGTTGCGGTACAGGCCGTCGAGCGGGTGCGAGATCAGTTCGCCGCCCCACGACTTCAGCTCGGAGCCGAGTTCGAACTTGTTCTTGGCGACCCAGCGGCTGCCGAAGACACGCCGATGGATGTGCTCGAAGGTCAGGCGCGGGCCGGTGTTCGCGCTGTAGCCCACACCGACCGTGGCCTGCTGCAAGGGCAGCTCTTTCAGCTTGACGAGCACCGGCGCGGCGCTGGCGGTTTCGGGGTTCGCATCGAGCTCGACCGCCGCACCTTCGAACAGCCCGATCTTCTGCACCCGTTCCTGAAAGTCGAGCAGCGTCTTCTCGGTGTACGGGGTGCCGGGTTGGAAATTGGCGAGCTTGCGCACCGCTTCGGCGTCGTAACGCTGCAACCCTTCGATGTGAATCTCGCCGATCAGGTACAGCGGGCCGCTGTCGATCGTGCCCGAAAGCGACACGCTGTTGTCGGGCGCATCGACCCGCGCATGCGTTTCGTTCCACGAGGCGGCGGCATAACCACGCGCGCGCAACTGCGCGATCGTGCTGTTTTTCGCGTCGGTCCAGGCGCCCTGGCGAAACGCGCTGCCGGGCTGCAGCGGCCACTGGCGCCGCAAGGTGGCGAGTTCTTCCACGGCGGCGGCGTCAGAGCGGCGCACCGCGTCGTCGAGCGCGCCGTGCACGTCGAGCGCAAAAGCCGCCACCCTGGCTTGCGGGCCGGGCTCGACGATCACGCGCAGCAGCGGCAGTTCACTGCCCTGCGTCGGGCCGCGCTCGACCCGCACGTCGGCACTGAAATAGCCGGCCGTTTCCAGCAGCGAGCGTGCTTGTGCCGGGGCGGCGCGCACCAGGCGTTCGAGTTCGGCCGCGGTGATGCCTTCGGCCGCCGGTGCGTTCTGGAAACGTGACAGGTCGAGGTAGGTCGTGAGCAGCTTGCGCAGCGTGCCGGGTGCCTGCACTTCCACGCGGTACTCGGCGCGCTCGAGCGTGGCGGCCGGTGTTTCGACCTTCTCGGGTTCGGTGTTTGGGGCGAGGAAAACCAGATTGGCGCAGCCCGTCAACAAGGCCGCGGCAACGAGCGCGGCCGCGGCCGGCGCCCGGCTGCGAGCCGTCATTTGCTGAGCAGGCGCATGGCCCCTTCCAGCCCGGCAAGCGTGAGCGGAAACATGCGCTGGTTCATCAACTGCTGGATCACCGCGATGCTCTGCCGGTAGCCCCACACACCCTGCGGCTCGGGGTTGATCCAGGCGAATTTGGGGAAGGCTTGCGTCAGCCGCGCCAGCCATTCGGCGCCGGCCTCTTCGTTGTTGTATTCGACGCTGCCGCCGGGCTGCAAAATCTCGTACGGGCTCATCGTGGCGTCGCCAACGAAAATCAGTTTGTAGTCCTTGTTGTACTTGCGCAGGATGTCCATCGTGGCGAACTTCTCGCTGTAACGACGGCGGTTGTTCTTCCACATGAAGTCGTAGACGCAGTTGTGGAAGTAGTAGAACTCCAGGTGCTTGAACTCGCTCTTCGCGGCACTGAAGATCTCTTCGACGCGGTGGATGTGTTCGTCCATCGTGCCGCCCACGTCCATCAGCAGCAGCACCTTCACCTTGTTGTGGCGCTCGGGCACCATCTTGATGTCGAGCCAGCCGGCGTTGGCCGCGGTGCTGCGAATGGTGTCGTCGAGGTCGAGTTCTTCGGCAGAGCCTTCGCGGGCGAAGCGGCGCAGGCGGCGCAGCGCCACCTTGATGTTGCGCGTGCCGAGTTCGAGCGTGTCGTCGTAGTCTTTGAACTGGCGTTGGTCCCAGACTTTCACCGCGCTCTTGTTGCGGCCCTTTTCCTGGCCGATGCGAATGCCTTGCGGGTTGTAGCCGTAAGCGCCGAAGGGCGAGGTGCCGCCGGTGCCGATCATCTTGTTGCCACCTTCGTGGCGCTCTTTCTGTTCTTCGAAGCGCTTTTTGAGCGTTTCCATCAGCTCGTCCCAGCCCATCTTCTCGATCAGCGCCTTTTCTTCGGCGCTGAGTTCGAGTTCCATCTTCTTCCGCAGCCAGTCGAGCGGCACGTCTTGCGTGAAGTCGGTGAGCAGTTCCACGCCCTTGAAGTAGGCGGCGAAAGCGCGGTCGAACTTGTCGAAGTTGGCTTCGTCCTTCACCAGCGAGGTGCGGGCGAGGTAGTAGAACTTGTCGACGGTCGGGCCGTTCGGGTCGCCGGCGTCATCTGGGTCGGCGTCGATCACGCCGGCCTTGATGGCTTCGAGCAGCGTGAGGTATTCCTTGACCGAGACCTTCAGCTTGGCGGCACGCAGGGTGAAGAAAAAGTTGATGAGCATGGTGGCGGCCGGTTGACGCGCCGGCGAGCAGGCGCGCGCGGGCGAAGCCCCGAGCATAGCCGGGCGCGCCTGTAGCGTTCACAGGCCCTAACCGCAACGAGGTGTTGCGCTACAGTGCCGCCATGTTCGCAACCCTGTCCGCGACCGAGGTGGCTTTTGCGCTGGTCGCCGTGATGCAGGCGGTGCTGGCACTGGTCTGGCTGATCGGTGGCTGGTGGGCCGGTGAGATGCGCCGGGCCGCGTTGCAGTGGGCTGCCTACGCGGGCCTGAGTGCGTTGTCGTTCGCGCTGCTGATGCTGGCGATGTACTCGGCCGAAACCCAGCCCGGTGACCTGTTGCGCGCCGAACTGCTGCGGGCCGCCGGCAACGTGAGCGGCGTGGTCGCGGTGATGGCCTTGCGGCGCGGCATCTGGATGTTCCTCGGGCGCAGCCTGAGCCCGTCGATCGATCGGCTGCTGCTGGTGGCGGTGCTGGTCGTTGCCTGGCTCGGCCTCGACCCGGCGATGGGCGCGTTGCGTGTCGGTTTCAATTCGCTGGTGCTGACCTGGATGTGCCTGGACATGGCCCTCGCGCTGCACAAGCATGCCCGCGACGCGCTGCAGTTTCGCTGGCCGCTGATGCTGTCGCTGCCGATGCTGATCGCGGCACTCGGCTACGCAATGCGCGGTGCGCGCGCGCTGCTCGACCCGGGCTCGGTGGCCGCGGCCATGACCACGCACAGTTCGCTCAATGTCGGCTCGGCGTTTTCCTTCGTGGTGCTGGCGCTGGCCTTCCACGCCATGCTGACGGTGCTGGTGGTGGCGCGCCTGTTCACACAACTGCACCTGCTGTCGCACCGCGACGGCCTGACCGGCCTGCTGAACCGGCGCGCGATGCAGGAGGCGCTCGACAACCAGATGCGGCGCAGCCGGCGCAACGGCGAAAACTTCGTGCTGATGATGCTCGACGCCGACCACTTCAAGGCCATCAACGACCAGCACGGCCACGCCGTCGGCGACCTGGTACTCAAGCACCTCTCGACGCTGCTGCACAGCGGCATGCGCGAGGTCGACCGCCTGGCGCGCTTCGGTGGGGAGGAGTTTCTGGTGCTGATGCCGGGGGTCACGCTGGCCGAAGCGGTCCCGGTGGCCGAACGCCTGCGCGCGCTGGTGGCGGGCACGCCGCAGGCCGACGGCGGCGATGCCATCCGCGTGTCGGTGAGCATCGGCATCGCCGAGTGGGCCGGGGCCACCGAAGACCTGTCGCGCCTGCTGGTGCGCGCCGATGCGGCGCTGTACCAGGCCAAGCAGCATGGCCGCGACCGCGTGGCATTGGCCGAGTTCCCGGCCTTGGCGGTGGCCGCGACGTGACGCTCGTCAGCGCCCGGCCTTCGTGTCGTGGCGCTTGAGCCAGTCGAAGAACTCGCCGTACCAGAGCTGCGAGTTGCGCGGCTTCAGCACCCAGTGGTTTTCGTCGGGGTACCAGAGCAAGCGTGCGTCCACGCCCTTGGCCTGCAGCGTGTTGTAGTAGGCCAGGCCCTGCTGGTCGGGCACCCGGTAGTCGAGCGCGCCGTGAATCACCAGCGTGGGCGTTTTCATCGCCGCCACGAAGTTGCTCGGGCTTTGCGACTGCAGCTTGGCCGGGTCTTCCCAGTACCACGCACCCAGTTCCTTGGCGTGCCAGGTGTAGGCGTCGTCGCTGAACATCGCCTGCCAGTCGAAACAGCCGGCGTGGCACACGTAAGCGTTGTAGCGGCCGGTTTTCACATGGCCGTTCATCCACGCGACCATGTAGCCGCCGTAGCTGCCACCGGCCGCGAACACCCGTTTGCGGTCAGCCCAGGGCTGCTTGAGCAGCCAGTCGGTGCCGGCTTCAATGTCTTGCAGCTCGAGCTCGCCCCAGCGGTGCGTGATGCTGTCGAGAAAGGCCTGGCCGAAACCGCTGGAGCCGTGGTAGTTCACGCAGGCCACCACGTAGCCTTGCGCCGCGAAGGCGTGCGTGTTCCAGCGGTAGTGGAAGGTGTCGCCGGCAGCGGCGTGCGGACCACCGTGGATGCTGTGCAGCAGCGGGTACTTCTTCTTGCGGTCGAAGCGCGGCGGGTAGGTGAGCCACATCTGCACCGGCTCGTTCAGCGCGCCTTTGAACGTGACCTCTTCGCAGCTGCCGAGGCGCAGCGAGGCCAGCAGCGCGTCGTTGAAGGTTTCGATGCGCAACGGCGCCTGAGCATCGCGCACCGCATGCACACGCGCCGGGTGCATCAGCGAGTCGGCGACGCTCAACACCACATCGCCCGCCACGTCGAACCCCTGCACCCAGCCGCCTTGCGCCACCACGCTCGCGCTGCGGCTTTCGATCACGTAGCGGTAGAGATGGCGCCGGCCGCGGTCTTCGGCGGTGAAGAACAGCGCGCTCGCGTCGTCGGCCCAGCGCAGCGGGCCTTCGACACTGTGGTCCCATTCGTCGCTGAGCAAATGCCAGCGGCCACCGCGCTTGAGCAAGGCGGCGCGGCCGGGCATCGTGTGCTTCTTGCCGGTGTGGGCGGCGCTCATCGCGATGTGGCTGCCATCGGGGCTGTAGCGTGGTGCTTCGAAGTCCCAGTCGGCGGCGGCAGTGAGTGCTTCGAATTTGCCACTGCGCAGGTTCAGCTCGGTCAGCGTCTTGCGGTTCTCGATGCGCTTTTGTGGCTGCGGGTCGTGCGCGAACACGATGTGGCGGCCGTCGGGCGAGATGTCGAAGCTGTGCGCGTCGGGGTCGGTGCGCGGCAGCTCGCAGGCCGTGCCCTCGAACAGGTCGGTCACGCGGCCGCTGGCCACGTCGAGCACGTGCAGGTGCGCCACCCGGCCCATCGGCAGGTTGTGGTCCCAGAAGCGGTATTGCGCTTCACTGGTGACGTAGCCGCTGGCTTTGCGCTCCTTGAACTCTTTCAGGCGCTTGCTCTGCGCCTTGGTGCCCTTGAGTTCGGGCCAGACCCAGGCGATGAAAGCGATGCGGCGGCCATCAGGGAACCATTTGAACGCGTCGACGCCGGGGGCGAAGTCGCTGATACGGCGCGCTTCGCCGCCGTCGGGTGCGATCGTGTAGAGCTGCGCCGACTCGTCCTTCTTGCCTTGCTGCTCGCGCTTCGCAACGAACGCGATCTGATCAAAGGTGGGCGACCACGCCGGCTGGCCGTCCTTGTCGCCACAACTGGTGAGCGGCCGTGCCGTGCCGCCGAAGGTGGAGAGCAGCCACAGGCTGCTGTGGCTGTTGTTCTCGTCCATCGAATAGCGGCTGACCGAGCAGACCGCCTGCGCGCCGTCGGGCGACAGGCTGATGCCGCCAACTCGCTCGAACTTCCAGAGTTCGTCAACGCCGATGAGCTTGCCGCTCACGTGCGCGGTGCGCCCGGCGCCGCGCAACCTGCCGCCGCGCCCAGTCCTTTGATGAACGCGCGCCGGATGGTGCCGGCGGCAATCGCCGAGGCCACGTCTTTCGAGTACCGCTCGGCACCGCTGAGCTTGCGCACCCAGCCGCGGAACGGCACGATGCTCTCGGCCGCTCCCTTCAGCGCACCGCCGGCGGCGTCGCTGGCGGCGTTCGTGCCACGTTCGATCAGGCTCGGGTTCTTCGTGGTGGCCGGCGTGTCGAGATCGGCGCCGAGCGCCGCATCGAGTGAGCGCACTTCGGTGGCCAGGCCCGCGCATGCGCGATCCGCCGGCACGGCATAGGGCGCTTTCTGCGCCGCAGAGAGCACGGCCGGGATGTCGGCGCGCACCAGGTTCAGGTCGGCAAGCGGTGTGGTCGCGGCCGCGGTGACCTGCGAACTGGTGCGGGTCTGCAGATCGGGGCTGTCGGACGAAGGGGTGCTGCACGCGGCGAGAAAAGCGGCGGCGACGAAAGGCAGGGCAGAAGAGTGTTTCATCGGGGTCGTCAGGGAGTGCGGGGTTTGTCGAGTTGCCAGCGCAGGTGCGCTTTCACGGTGGGCCATTCATTTTGTGTGATGCTGTAGACGGCGGTATCGCGCAGCGTGCCGTTGCTGGCGCGCTGGTGGTTGCGCAGGATTCCGTCGAGCTTCGCGCCGAGCCGCTCGATCGCGCGGCGGCTCTGCTGGTTGAAAAAGTGGGTACGGAATTCGACCGCGATGCAGCCGAGCGTCTCAAACGCATGGCCGAGCAGCAGCAGCTTGCATTCGGTGTTGAACGGGCCGCGCTGCAAACGCGCGGCGGTCCAGGTGGAGCCGATCTCGACCCGCTTGTGGGTGCTGTCGACGTTCATGTAGGTCGTCATGCCGGCGACCTTGCCGTTGGCATCGCGCGTGGTGAAGGCGAGCATCGAGCCCTTCGCCTGCAGATCGAGCCGGCGCACGATCTCGCTGCTCATGCCCTCGGGCGACGGGATCGCGGTGTACCAGAGCTTCCAGAGTTCGCCGTCGCTCGCCGCTGCGACCAGCTCGTCGTGCTGTTCGGGCGCCAGCGGCTCCAGCGAACAGTGCGCACCGACCAGCCGAACCGGCGACAACCAGGCGGCCATGTTCAGCGCTTGTGGTTGCGGCCGGCCCAACGGGCCTTCACATCGCTCCGCGATATGAGACCGCAGCGCAATCCTTGCTCGCGCATCGCGATCACCGATTGTGGCGCTGCATGAACACGAGCTTCTCGAACAGCGACACGTCCTGTTCGTTCTTCAGCAGCGCGCCCACCAGCGGCGGCACCGATACCTTGTCGTCTTTGCTTTGCAGCACTTCGAGCGGAATGTCTTCGGCCACCAGCAACTTCAGCCAGTCGAGCAATTCGCTCGTCGAGGGTTTTTTCTTCAGCCCCGGCAGGTTGCGCACATCGTAGAAATTCTTCAGCGCGGCCGCCAGCAGCTCTTTCTTCAGCGACGGGAAGTGCACGTCGACGATGCGCTGCATCGTCTCGGCATCGGGGAACTTGATGTAGTGGAAGAAGCAGCGGCGCAAGAAGGCGTCGGGCAACTCCTTCTCGTTGTTCGAGGTGATGAACACCAGCGGCCGGTGCACCGCTTTCACGAGCTCGCGTGTTTCGTACACGTAGAACTCCATGCGGTCGATCTCGCGCAGCAGGTCGTTCGGGAACTCGATGTCGGCCTTGTCGATCTCGTCGATCAGCAGCACCACCGGCTGGTCGGCCGTGAAGGCCTGCCACAGCACACCCTTGACGATGTAGTTGTGAATGTCTTTGACCTTCTCGTCGCCGAGCTGGCTGTCGCGCAGGCGACTCACGGCGTCGTATTCGTACAAGCCCTGCTGCGCTTTCGTGGTGCTCTTGATGTGCCACTGCAGCAGCGGCATCTTCAGCGCCAGCGCCACTTCTTCGGCCAGCATCGTCTTGCCGGTGCCGGGTTCGCCCTTCACGAGCAGCGGGCGCTTGAGGGTAGAGGCGGCGTTCACCGCCAGCATCAGGTCGGGTGTGGCGACGTAGTTTTCTGAACCTTGAAACTTCATTGCGCGGTCTCGTGAGACGGTGGTGTGGGGGTCTCGAACCAGTATAAGGGCGCCCCCTATAATCGCGCGTCGCTCAGAAAACCCCGCCTTCCGCCACCATGAAAAAGCTTCTTTCGCTGTTGATCGCGCTGGCCGCCACGGCCCTTTCCTTCCAGGCGCAGGCCCAGGACGCCAAGGCCGGCGAAAAGAAGGCTGCCATGTGCATCGGCTGCCACGGCATCACTGGCTACCAGGCCAGCTTCCCCGAGGTTTACAAGGTGCCGATGATCGCGGGGCAGGGTTCGAAATACATCATCTCGGCCCTCACGGCCTACCGCAAGGGCGACCGCAAGCACCCGACCATGCGCGCCATCGCCGCATCGCTCACCGACCAGGACATGGCCGATCTGGCCGCGTTCTACGAGCAGGAAACCAAGGGCGATGCGGCCGACACCAAAACCGCCGCCGCGCCTTCGCCTGCGGTGGCCGAGTTGCTGAAGAAGGGCAACTGTGCTTCCTGCCATGGCGAGAACTTCAGCAAGCCGATCGACCCGAGCTACCCCAAGCTGGCCGGCCAGTACGCCGACTACCTGTTCCAGGCGCTCAAGGCTTACCAGACCGACCACAACCCGCAGGTCGGCCGCAACAACGCCATCATGATGGGCATAGCCAAGCCCTTCACGCACGCCGAGCTGAAGCTCGTGACCGGCTACCTCGCCACCTTGCCGACCGAGCTGAAGACAGTGCCGCAGTCGCGCTTCCGCTGAGCAAATTCACCGATTCCTGAAGGCCGCTGCGATCCAGCGGCCTTTTTGTTTCAGGGCCCGCGGCAGGGCTCAACTCCGGCCGGGGATGGACGATATCGATGCTGACCCGCATCTCGCCGTTGCCCGCCCATGCTCAAGAAGATCGCCATCACGGACCTGCGCCTGGGCATGCACCTGCATGATGCCGGTGCCGCCCGAGTGGGTGGACCTGAACCACCCGGGCTGCAGCGAGCGCATCACCGGCCGCGAATCGAACGCGGTGTGGAAGTTCAAGCAGCTCGACGAACTCTGGGCCGGGGCCGAGGTGCTTGACAAGGCACGCCGCTCCGGATCGCAAAAGCCCTGAAACCCGGGCCGCGCCCCGCTCCGGTCTGGCCCTTAAACTGCGGCCACAAACCACTCTCCGGAGCCAGAGATGAAGCTGATGTTTTCTGCTGCGCTGCTCGCGGCACTGAGCCTGGGCACGGCCCAGGCGCAAACGCTGCGATGGGCCTCGCAAGGTGACGCCCAGACCATGGACCCGCATTCGCAGAACGAGTCGATGACGAACGCGATGAACGGCCAGGTCTACGAAGCCCTGGTCAACTACGACAAGAAACTCGTCATGGAGGCGGTCCTCGCCGCCAGCTGGCAGATGGTCAGCCCGACCCTGTGGCGCTTCAAGCTGCGGCCGAATGTGAAGTTCGCCGACGGCACGCCTTTCACGGCCGACGACGTGGTGTTCTCGGTGCTGCGCGCGCGCGAAGGCACGTCAGACATCAAGGTCTACGCGAACGCGGTCGGCGAGCCGAAGAAGGTCGACGCGCTCACCGTCGAGTTCACGCTGAAAGACTTCAACCCGGTGTTCCTCGAGCACCTGTCGACGATCCAGATCATGAGCAAGGCCTGGTGCGAGAAATACAAGGCCGTGAAGCCGATCGACTTCAAGAACAAGGAAGAGGGCTTCGCTTCACTCAATTCCAACGGCACCGGCCCGTTCATGCTGGTCTCGCGCGCGCCCGACACCAAGACCGTCTACAAGCGCAACCCGAACTGGTGGGGCAAGTTCGAAGGCAACGTGCAGGACGTGATCTACACGCCCATCAAGAACGACGCCACCCGCACCGCCGCACTCGTCTCCGGCGAGATCGACTTCGTGCTCGACCCGGCCCCGACCGATGTGGACAAACTGCGCAACACGAGCGGCGTGAAGGTGATCGACGGCCCCGAGAACCGCATCGTCTTCATCGGCATGGACCAGAAAAACGACGAGCTGGCCTACAGCAGCCTGAAAGGCAAGAACCCGTTCAAAGACCTGCGGGTTCGCCAGGCGCTCTACGATTCGATCGACATCGACACGCTCAAGACCCGGCTGATGCGCAACCAGGCCTACCCGACCGGCGGCATCACGCCGTCGCCGCTGGCTGCCTTCAACGACCCCGAGATCGAAACCCGCCGGCCCTACAACCTTGAAGGCGCGAAGAAGCTGATGAATGAGGCCGGTTATGCCGACGGCTTCGACGTGACGCTCGACTGCCCGAACAATCGTTACATCAACGACGAAAAGATCTGCCTCGCGCTGGCCGCGATGTGGGCCAAGCTCAACGTGAAGGTGCGCGTGAACGGCATGCCGCGCGCCGTCTACTTCCCCAAGGTGCAGAAGTACGACACCTCGATGTACATGCTGGGCTGGGGTGGTGCCAGCACCGACGCCGAGAGCACGCTGACACCGGTGCTGCGCAACAAGGGCGAAGGCGGCGTTGGCGCCTGGAACTTCGGCCAGTACACCGATGCCAAGCTCGACGAGCTGGCGGCCGCGTCGAGCAAGGAAGCCGACCCGAAGAAGCGCAAGGAGCTGATCACGGCGGCGCTCAAGCAGCACAACGCGCAGGTGCACCACCTGCCGCTGCACCGTCAGGTCATTCCCTGGGCGGCGCGCCAGAACGTCGAGGTGGTGCACCGTGCCGACAACTGGCTCGAGTGGCGCTGGATCACGATCAAGTAAACAAGATCGGCGTTGTTTCGAAACGGCTGCCGGTGGCGGCCGTTTTTTATTCGTGCGGCCCGGCAGGCGGCGCGCTCACTGAAAGTTCTGCAGCATTCTCTCGAGCGCCATCGTGAACGGCATCTGCATCATCGGCAGTGTCAACAGAATGCCGATCAGGCCGACCGACACGGTGATCGGGAAACCGATCGCGAAGATGTTCATCTGCTGCGCCACGCGCGAGATCACGCCCAGCACCAGGTTCACGAACAGCAGCATGCCGATCAAGGGCAGCGCGATCCACAAACCCAGCCGAAAGATTTCGGCGCCCCAGGTCTGCGGCTGCACCGTGCGCAGGAACGCGAACGGCTCGGGGCCGACCGGGAAGGCCTGAAAACTCTGCACCACCGCGGCGATCAGCAGCAGATGGCCGCCGGTCACGATGAACAGCCAGCTCACCGAGATGCCGAAGAAGCGGCTCGTCGCGGTGGCTTCACCACCCGTCATCGGGTTGAAGAAGCCGGCGAAATTCAGGCCCATCTGCAGACCGATCAGCTCGCCGGCAAATTCGACCGCGCTGAAGACGATGCGCACCGCGAAGCCGAGCGACACACCGATCAGCATCTGCTGCACCACCGCGAGCACGGCGGCCGGCGAATCGAGCGGGATCAGCGGCATGGTGGGCAGCGTGGCCTGGGCGCAGAAGGCGATCAGGAAGGCCAGCGCGACGCGAATGCGCATCGGCACTGTGCGCTGGCCCAGCACCGGCAGCGAGGCGAACAGCGCCAGCACGCGCAGGAATGGCCACAGGATCGGCGTGATCCACGCCAGCACCTGGGCTTCGGTGAAGGTGAGCACGGGTTTGCGCAGGGATGGCGTCAGCCCACGACCGACGGAATCGATTGCAAGGTGCGTTGCAGGTATTCGACCAGGGTGTTCAGCATCCAGGGCCCGGCCACCGTCAGCACCGCGACCGCGGCCACCACCTTGGGCACGAACGACAGCGTGGCCTCGTGGATCTGCGTGGCCGCCTGGAAGATGCTGACCAGCAGCCCGACCGACAGGATCGTCAGCAGCACCGGCGCGGCGACCATCAGCAGCATGTACAGGCCTTGCTGGCCGTGGGTGAAAACTTGTTGTGCGTCCATGGGGTTTGTTGATTCAGCTTGCGAAGCGCGAAGGGTGGGCAGTCAGCTCGCAAAGCTCGCTGCAAGCGAACCGAGCAGCAGGTTCCAGCCGTCGGCTAGGACGAACAGCATCAGCTTGAAGGGCAGGGCGATCAAGACCGGGCTCAGCATCATCATGCCCAGGCTCATCAGCACACTGGCCACGATCATGTCGATGATGAGGAACGGAATGAAGATCAGGAAGCCGATCTGGAACGCGCTCTTGAGCTCGCTCGTCACGAACGCGGGCACAAGCACCTTGAAAGGCACGTCGGCGGTCTTCACCGCCGGGTCGACCTTCGCCAGCTTGGCGAACAGCATCACGTCGGCCTGGCGCGTCTGCTTCAGCATGAAGGCGCGCATCGGCACCTCGCCGCGCTTCAGCGCTTCGTCGAAAGCGATCTTGTTTTCGGCGTACGGCTGGTAGGCCTCGGCGTAGACCTTGTCGATGGTCGGGCCCATCACGAAGAAGGTGAGAAACAGGCTCAGCCCCACCACCACCTGGTTCGGCGGCGCGGCCTGCGTGCCCATGGCCTGGCGCAGCAGGCTCAAGACGATGACGATGCGCGTGAAGCCGGTCATCAGCAACAACACCGCCGGCAGGAAGCTCAGCGCGGTGAAGAACAGCAGCGTCTGGATCGGCACCGAGTAGCTCGTGCCTCCCGCCCCCTGGCCAATCACGAGCGGCAGCGTGGCGCCACCGGACGATTGGGCTAAAGCCGCTGCAGGCAGCGCCGAAAACACCGCAAGCGCGCAGAGCGCCAAACGCCGCATCGCCGCGCGCGAAAAAAAGAGCCGCTCAGTGGTCACCGGCCACACCCTTGTCCTGGCGCAGCCTGCCGAGCATCTGTGCGAAGCCGGGCAATGCGGGCGAAGTGCTTGCCGGTGCATCGGCCTGCGCATCCATCGTGTGCAGTGTGGTGATGCTGCCCGGCGTGACGCCCAGCACCAGCCAGCGCCGCGCTTCGCCCTGGCCCACCTCGACCGTGACGACACGCTGGCTCGCCGACAAGGGCAGCACCGCCACGTGCCGCATCAAACCGCTCGACGCGGCCCCGCCCATCGGCGTGCGCTTCAGCAGCCACAGCGCGAGCGGAATCACCGCAACGATCGCGGCGAACCACAGCAGGGAACCCAACCATCCGCTCGTGGGCATCGGCGCTCACCCTCGGCTCAGCCGGCGCATGCGCTCGGACGGCGTGACGATGTCGGTGAGCCGGATGCCGAACTTGTCGTTCACCACCACCACCTCGCCCTGCGCGATCAGGTAGCCGTTGACGAGCACGTCCATCGGTTCGCCGGCCATCGCTTCGAGCTCGACCACCGAGCCGTGCGCGAGCTGCAGGATGTGCTTGATCGGCACCCGCGTGCGCCCCAGTTCCACGGTGAGCTGCACCGGGATGTCCAGGATCATGTTGATGTCGTTGCCCGCCGCGCTGTTCACACTCGGGCTGAAGTTCTGGAACGAGGCCGGCGAGACCTGGTCCTGCACCTCGCTGGCCGTTTCGGGTTTCGACTCGGCCAGCGCCGCGGCCCATTCGGCCGCCATCGCGTCGGTTTCGTCGGCGGCGGCCGCGGTGTTGTCAGTGCTCATTGCTTACTCCCATCCAGCCCGGTTGTGAGCTGTTCAACAGTTGATCGACCTTCAGCGCGTACTTGCCGTTGGAGGTGCCGTAGTGGCAGTCGAGCACCGGCACGCCAGCCACCTTGGCCTGGATCGACTGGCGCAGGTCAAGCTCGATGAAGTCGCCGGCCTTGAACGACAGCAGTTGTTCGACCGTGGCTGGCGCCTGCGCCAGTTCGGCGACCAGTTCGACCTCGGCCGACTGGATCTGCTCTTTCATCAGGTTGATCCAGCGCCGGTCGGGCTCGCCGGCATCACCCTGCACGGTCGAATAAAGAATGTCGCGGATCGGCTCCAGCGTCGAATACGGAATGCAGAAGTGGATCGCGCCGCTGGTGTCGCCGATCTCCAGCGTGAAGCTGGTCGTGATGACGATCTCGCTCGGCGTGGCGATGTTGGCGAACTGCGGCTGCATCTCCGAGCGCTGGTAGGCCAGCTCGAGCGGGTAGATGCCGTGCCAGGCCTTCTTGTACTCGGCCGTCACCACGTCGATCAGGCGGCTGATCACACGCACTTCGGTGGCCGAGAAGTCGCGCCCTTCGATGCGGGTGTGGTACTTGCCGGCGCCGCCGAACAGCGCGTCGATCACCGAGAACACCAGCGTCGGGTCGCACACGATCAGGCCCGAACCGCGCAGCGGTTTCACGCTGACGATGTTGAAGTTGGTCGGCACCACGATCTCGCGCAGGAAGGCGCTGTACTTCTGCACCTTGGTCGGGCCGATCGAGATTTCCGGGCTCTTGCGGATCAGGTGGAACACACCCAGGCGGATGTTGCGGGCGAAGCGCTCGTTGATGATCTCCATCGTGGGCATGCGCCCACGAACGATGCGTTCCTGGCTGGCCAGGTTGTAGTCGCGGATCGAGCCCTTCTCGGCCTGCTCGGGCTCCAGGCTCTGGCTGTCGCCGGTGATGCCCTGAAGCAGCGCATCAACTTCGTCCTGCGAAAGAATGGGCTGACTCATTGGATGATGAAGTTCGAGAAGTGCACGTGCAGGATCGGGTTCGGCTCGGTGGCCACCTTCTTCGCCTTTTTCTTCTTTGGCTTCTTCTCGACCTCGTCGTCGCCCTCGTCCGTGGTGGCCTGCTTCTCGGCCGGTTTCGCTTCGGTCACTGCTTCGGGCTCGGCCACGTCGATGCCCATCGTGCGGGCGGCTTCGCGCTGCACCTGGGCTGCGAGCAGCTCCTTGCCCGAGCGTTCGAGCAGCTCGGCCGAATTCTTGTGCGCCAGGATCATCAGCACGCCATTGCGAATCGCCGGCATGTACAGCTTGAGTTCGTCGCCGAACTTCGCGTCTTGCAGTTCGAGCGTGATGCCGATCTGCGCGTAGCGGTCGGCGTCCTTGTCGGCCAGGTTCACGACGAACGGGTCGAGCGGCAGGAACACCGGCGGGTGCTTGGGGTC
The DNA here is from genome assembly GCA_039930465.1 of Burkholderiales bacterium. Classification (GTDB taxonomy): domain Bacteria; phylum Pseudomonadota; class Gammaproteobacteria; order Burkholderiales; family Burkholderiaceae_C; genus LMDS01. The sequence goes on along the minus strand of JBDTTU010000046.1, from coordinate 6,754 downwards.
GCGCTTGGCGAGCCTGTGTTCGCCGCTGGTGTCGCCGTCTTCGGCCGCGGCCGCTTCCTCGGCGGCGTGGGCCGCCTTCTTCTTAATGTAGACCGCTGCACCGCCGCCTGCACCCAGCAGCACGAGCAGCGCCACGGCGACCATGATGATCAGCTTTTTCTTGCCCTTCTTGGCGGGCACGGCAGCGCCGGCGTCGGTGGCGGGGGCAGCAGCAGCAGACATCTCTTCTCCTTCAACGGCAGGGTGCGGGCGTGCGCAGCAGGGGGCGGCGCACGGGCACTGGCATGAAGGAAATTATGGAAACGCGAGGCCTCTTGCGAAGCCGGGATAAGCGGTGCTTTTGTTGCCCAGTCCGCCGCACCCGGGCGGGCGCGGTTCAGGCGTAGAGGTCGATGCCGCCGGCCGCCACCGTGCGCCGCAAACGTGGCACGCCAGCCTCGAGGGCGCTGGCGTCGACGCCCCGGCGCGTGCCGCTGCCGTTGCCATCACCACGGGCCGATTCCTGCGAGCCGCTGCGGCCCCCGGCGTGCTGCGACACCCCACCGCCGGTGAGGGTGAAGCCGGCATCGCTCAGGGCGCCGGCCAGTTGTGGCAGCCCGGCTTCGATGGCCTGGCGCGTGGCGGCCAGGTCGGCACCGAAGTCGACCTGCGCGCGTGTGCCGTCGATCACGATCTGCACCGACACCGGGCCCATCTCGGCCGGGTTCAGATGCAGCTCGGCGTGTTGCACACCGTCGGTCGCGAGCACGCTCATCTGCACGCCGAGGGCTTGGGCGAAATCGGCCGATGCCAGCGGCGTGGGCAGGTTCACGGCGAGCGGAGCGGTGCTTTCTCGGGCACTGCCGGCCAGCGGGTTGAAGGCAGCCGCGCCGAGCGCAGCGGTGTTCGACGCGGCATCGGCCAGGATCGGCCGGGCAACGCGCATTTCATCGCGGCCGTGCTCGGCGGCGCGCTGCACCGCGGCGCTGTCGGCGCTGGTGGCAGCGGCCCATGCCGCGGCGTTCGATGGCGTGGCTGCAGCCGGGTCGAGGCGGGCTTTGGTGTCGTCATCGGCCTTGGCGCCAGACAGTGCCGCTTTGGCGGCTTCGCCTGACGACGGGCCTTCGGTCGGCTCTGCCAACGCCGGTTGGGGGCCGGACTTGGCGCTGCCCGTGGCCAGCGGTGTGTCGGTGGGGTGCTGCAAGGCCAGCAGCCAGGGCGCGAGGCTCGGCTCGGCGGCAGGCGCCTCGGCACGCTTCACGCGGTTGGCTTCGGCATCCACCGCCGGAGTCTCGGTTTTTGTTTGTGTGCCCGCTTCGGCCTTGCCGCGCTGCCCGGTGGCGCGTGGCGAGCTGCTCTTGTCGAGCAGCTTCGTGCGAGTTTTCGGCGTGCTGCCTGGCTTGGCCGGTGTCTCGGCCGGCGCTGCGGCCTCGGGCTCGGTGGTGGCTGCGGGTTCTGGGTCGGGCCGGGCTGGCTCGGCCGGCGCAGCCTGCTGTGCCGACTGGCTCTGGCGCAACAGGTGTGCAAACGGGGCCTTGGCTGCGTCTGCGGGCTTTGGCGCACTGCTCTGCGCGGGTGCCGCACTTTGCGGCGAGGGGGGTGTGACCTGCATCGTCGTTCCCCGGTTCAGGCCGCGTGCGAAGAATCGTGGGCATGGCTGCGGCCCCAGGCCGCGCGCGCCGATTGTTCGTCGCTCTGTTTCTGTTCGCGCCGGTCGGCGTCGACTCGCAGGTCGCGCACCCGCCTCTCGATCAGGCGGCGCACCGACGCGCAGCGCATCTCGACCGCACGCAGCTCGGTGCCGGCGCGCTCGGCCTGGTGAGCCGTTTGCTCGGCATTGCGGGCCTGTTGATCCACGGCTTGTGTCAGGCGTTCCATGAAACCCTGGTAGCAGCGCACGAGTTCGATCTTGCCTTCGCTGGCGAACTGCTTGTGCCAGCGCTGTTCGTACTCGCGCCGGTACAGCAGCAACTGCTCGGCTTGCGCCACGGCGGCACTGTGCGCCGTTTGGGCGCGCAACTGGTCGGCCAGCGCCATGTCGCGCTCGCGTTCGGTCTGGGCCAGCAGAGTGGTGAGCGGGTGCAGAGAGGTCATGGGCGGGTGGTTCCGTGGCAGGGGATGCGTGACGCTCAGCCGCCGATGGCGCTGTGCAGTTGTGCCAGGCTGGCGTCGAGCGTGGCGGGCTGGTGCATGTTCTGTTGCAGCAGCGCCGTCATCGGCGAGTGCAGGCGCACGGCGGTGTCGAGATCGTGGTCATGGCCGGGCGCGTAGGCGCCGAGCTGGATCAGGTCGCGCGCCTTGTTGTGGCGGGCGTGCAACTGGCGAAAGCGCCGCGCCGCGTCGACGTGCTCGCTCGTGGCGACGCTGCCCATCACGCGCGAGACCGATTTTTCGATGTCGATCGCGGGGTAGTGCCCGGCTTCGGCGAGCTCGCGCGAGAGCACGATGTGGCCATCGAGAATGCCGCGTGCGGCATCGGCGATCGGGTCTTGCTGGTCGTCGCCTTCGGAGAGCACGGTGTAGAACGCGGTGATCGAACCGCCGCCCTTGACGCCGTTGCCGCTGCGTTCCACGAGCTGCGGCAGCTTGGCGAAACAGCTCGGCGGGTAACCCTTGGTGGCCGGCGGCTCGCCGATCGCCAGTGCGATCTCGCGCTGCGCCATGGCGTAACGCGTGAGCGAATCCATCAGCAGCAGCACGTTCATGCCGCGGTCGCGAAAGTGTTCTGCGATCACGGTCGCGTAGCTCGCGCCCTGCATGCGCACCAGCGGCGGCGAGTCGGCCGGTGCGGCCACCACGACCGAGCGTTTCATGCCACTTTCACCGAGGATGTCTTCGATGAATTCCTTGACTTCGCGGCCGCGCTCGCCGATCAGGCCGACCACGATCACGTCGGCTTCGGTGTAGCGCGCCATCATGCCGAGCAGCACCGACTTGCCGACGCCGGTGCCGGCGAACAGGCCGATGCGCTGGCCGCGGCCGACCGTGAGCATCGCGTTGATCGCGCGCACGCCGGTGTCGAGCGGGGTGCGCACCGGGTCGCGGTCCATCGCGTTGATCGGGCGGCGGGTCAGCGGCTCGTTGTGAACATGGTCGATCGGGCCCTTGCGGTCCATCGGGTGGCCATGCGAGTCGACCACACGCCCGAGCAGGCCGTCGCCAACCGGCAAGTGCAAGGTGCGGTCTTCGTTGCGCCGCCACGGGTGGCGCTTGGCGCCGAGCTGCATCGGCACCACCGGCGAAGGGCGCGGCACCACGCGGGCACCGCTGGCCAGGCCGGCCACGTCGCCGGTGGGCATCAGGTAGGCGCGGTCGCCGGAAAAGCCGACCACTTCGGCGATCACCGGCGCCTGGCCTTCCATGCGCACTTCACAGACCGAACCGACCGGCACGCGGATGCCGGCGGCCTCTAACACCAGGCCGGTCACGCGCACCAGCAGCCCCTGCGTTTCGAGCGCGACCTTGTCGGCCGCGAAGCTGCGCATGTCGGCCAGGTAACGGGGCCAGGCGTCGGGGGTGACGGGTCGCGCAGGCGCAGAGAGGCTCATGCGTCGTCGCCCATGTCGTCAGGCTGCGCGGTCGCCGGCTCCCAGGGATCGTCGACGCCGAGTGCGGCGGTGGCACGGCGCCAGCGGGTTTCGATGCTGGCGTCGATCACGCCGATGTCTGATTCGACCAGGCAGCCGCCGCGTGTGATCGTCGTGTCCTGCAGCAAACGCGCACCGCGCGCGGCCAGCGCCTCGGCAGCACCTTGCAGCACCAGTGCGTGGTCGTCGGGGTGCACGCGCAGCGTGATGTGGCGGGCGCTGAGCAGCAGCGTGTCGAGCGCTTCGTGCGCGACCAGCGCCACGTGTGCCGGCTCGACGCTGAGTTCGGTGCGCACGATCTGGCGCGCCAGGTGCGTGGCGCAGACCGCCAGCGTGCGCGCCATGTCTTGCTGCAGACTGTTCATTTCGCTGGTGAGCGATTGCATCAGCAGGCCGACCTGGGCCGTGGTCTGGCTCGCGAAACTTTGTTTGAAGGCTTCGAGCGCGACCAGCCCGTCGCGATAGCCGTCCTGGTAACCCGACTGGCGCGTGGCGCGCAATTGCACCGCAAGCTGCTCGGCGGCGCTGGGTTTCGGGGGCTCGGCGGCTGCCCGCGCGGCCTCGGGTGCCGCCGAGGCCGACCCGCCCAGGTCGCCGGGGTTCCAGGCCGCGAACGAACTCAGCTCTTCGCGTGGAATGAAGCGTGCGTAGGCCGAGGCCCGCGCGCCGTCCGTGGGCGAGGGAATGTTCCTGGGTTTAGATGAAGTCATCACCGCTGCTGCCTCCGAGCACGATCTGGCCTTCGTCGGCGAGGCGCCGCACCACCTTCAGCAGTTCTTTCTGTTCCGCCTCGACTTCCGAGACCCGCACCGGGCCGCGCGATTCGAGGTCTTCGCGCAGCGTTTCGGCAGCGCGCGTGGACATGTTCTTGAACACCAGTTCGCGCATCTCCGGCGTGGCGCCCTTGAGCGCGATCACCAGCGACTCGGACTGAATTTCCTTCAGCATCGCCTGGATGCCCTTGTCGTCGAGCTTCTGCAGGTCGTCGAAGCTGAACATGTTGTCCAGGATCTTCTGCGCCAGGTCGTTGTCGGCTTCGCGGATGTAGTCGAGCACCGCGGTCTCGACGCTCGCGCCCATCAGGTTGATCATTTCGGCAGCGGCCTTCACGCCGCCCAGCGATGCGCGGCGTGCGCGTTCGCCGCCGGCCAGCACCTTGCTCATCACTTCGTTCAGGTCTTTCAGCGCCGAGGGTTGGATGCCGTCGAGCGTGGCCACGCGCACCAGCACTTCGTTGCGCTGGCGTTCGGTGAAGGTCTTGAGCACTTCGGCGGCGTGGTCGAAGTCGAGGTGCACCAGGATCGCGGCGACGATCTGCGGGTGTTCCACGCGCAGCAGTTCGCCCACGGCCACCGGGTCCATCCACTTCAGGCCTTCGATGCCGGCGGTGTCGCCGCCCTGCAGGATGCGGTCGATCAACAGGTTGGCCTTGTCGTCGCCGAGCGCACGGCGCAGCACGGTCTTCACGTACTCGTCGGTGTCGTTGACGAGGTTGCTCTGGGCCGAGGCCGTGTTGGCGAACTTCTCGAGCACGCCGTCGACGCGGTCGCGCGAGATCGACTTCATCTTCGTGATGGTTTCGCCCAGGCCCTGAACCTCTTTCGGGCTCAGGTGCTTGAAGACGTTGGCGGCTTCTTCTTCGCCGAGCGACATCAGCAGGATCGCTGCGTTCTCTAAACCTTGGTCGTCCACGGTGCTGCTTTCAGTGGCGGCGCGTCAGGCCGCAGCGCCGCCGGCCTTGGCCGGTGCGGTTTCGCCATTGACCCAGTCGCGCACGATGCTCGCCACCGCGGCCGGGTTCTCCAGGGCGAGCGCACGTGCGCTGACCAGGTGTTCGTTGCTGCGCGGCGCAGGCAGCGCGGGCAGGCTCTGTACGTCGTCGACCACCGCGCTCAGATTGGCACCGGGTGCCGCCGCGCTGCCGGCAGGTGCCGGCAAGGGCGTCAGCGCCACCTTCAGCGCCGGGCGGACCATGCCGAAGAACAGCAGCAGCGCCACCAGGGCGAGCGCGGTCGGCACGGCAGCGGCACGCAGCATGTCGATCAGCTCGGGTTGTTTCCACAGCGGCTCGTCGACACGGGTCACGGTCTCGACGCGGAAGGGCGTGTTGATCACCTTCACCGAGTCGCCGCGTTCCTGCTTGAAGCCGATGCTCTCGCGCACCAGTGCAGTGAGTTTTTCGATCTCGTCGCTCGTCAGCGGCACCTGCGTGGTCTTGCCTTTGGCGTCGGTCACGCTGCGGTTGTTCACGACCACGGCCGCGTTCAGGCGCTTGATGTTGCCGCTGGCGTTGCGCGTCACGCGCACGGTCTTGTCGACTTCGTAGTTGGTGGTGGCTTCGCGCCGGCCGCTGCTGTTGGCGCCACCGCCCTGCGCAGCCTGCAGCGGCTGGGCCGCGCCGGTGAGCGGTGCGGTGGCCGGTGTCGGCGGCTGGTTGGTGGCGGCACCCGGAACACCGCTCGGCGTGGCGCCGCTCGAGCCGGTCTGTTCGGTCGTCTGCTGGCTGCGGATCGCCACAGTGGCGTCAGCGCCCTGGTTCGGCTTGAACTCTTCCGAGGTGGCTTCGCTCTGCGAGAAGTCGACATCGGCGGCCACGGTGGCGCGCAGGTTGTCGCGCCCGACGATCGGCTCGAGCATGTCGAAGATGCGCTTGCTGTAGCCGGTTTCGATCTGGTTCACGTACTGCAGTTGTTGAGCGTCGAGGCCGGCCGAACGCGCGCTGCTGCCGCCACCACTGGTCAGCAGGGCGCCGCTCTGGTCGAGCACGCTCACGTTCTTCGGGTCGAGCTCGGGCACGCTGCTCGACACCAGGTGCACGATGCCGGCCACCTGCGACTGGTCGAGCGTGCGGCCGGCGTGCATGGTCAGCATCACCGAGGCGCTGGGTTTCTGTTGTTCGCGGAAGAAGCCGTTCTGGTTCGGCAGCGCCAGGTGCACGCGGGCGTTCTGCACCGCGGCCATCGAGGTGATCGAGCGGGTCAGCTCGCCTTCGAGGCCACGCTGGGCCGTGAGCCGCTCCTGGAACTGGGTCTGGCCGAAACGTGCGGTGTCCATCAGCTCGTAGCCCGAGACCGAACCTTTGGGCAGGCCGGCAGTCGCGAGTTTCAGGCGCAGGTCGTGCACCTGCGCTGCCGGCACCAGGATCGCCGCGCCGCCTTCGCTCATGCGGTAGGGCACGTTCATCTGCG
>JBDTTU010000045.1:0-35151 GCA_039930465.1 Burkholderiales bacterium | reverse complement strand
CGACGCCTCGGTCGACCGGGTGCGCAACGACGCCGGTTATGCGGCCGGCAACCTCGCGGTGATGAGCACGAAGGCGAACCACTCAAAAGCGGCGCACGGGTTTCGTGATGCGCTGCGCTTCGTGCAGCAGGCCGAGGCGGAGAAACTTCCCGGCTTGAACGGTCTTACGGCAGAACAGTGGGCTCGCACCGCCGTGCTTTGCAGCTTCGTCGAAGCGCTGCCGCACGACGAAGCCTGCGCACTGCCGCTGCTGGTGCTGCCGCCGAACCGGTTGCGGCTGTTCAACCCGGTGCAGGCGCTGCAGGCCTTCGTGAGCCAGCAGTTGCTCAAGCCCGGCTGGAGCCAGCGCGTGAGCCGCTTCGAAGACCTGCTGCCCGGCAAGGCGCTGAAGCGCGACTTCAAGAGCTTCTTCATGGCGCTGCTGCCGCGCGTGATCGAGGCCGGCCTGTCGGGCGAAGGCCAGCACGCGCGCTGGGCGGTTGAAGACGCGTGGCGCTCGGCGCTGGTGCAGCAGCGCTGGCTGCGCTTCGCGAGCCAGTTGACGGCGCCGCAGTGCGAATCGTTGCTGGCACGCGCCGCCGCGCGCAAGCTGACCACGGCCGTGGTCGTGCCGCACAGCGAGGCCGGTGCCACCGACGGCTGGAACCTGGCCTCGCGCGGTTACGTGCCACACGCCGCGCACACGAGCGAAACTCAGCAGCACGCGCAACGCCAGTTCGCCTGGTAGGCCGCGCGCCGGGCCGTCGGAGTCGACGGCGGACCGTTGGCGCCGTACCACCCCAAGCCACCCGGGGGCTGCTGACATCACGTTGTCAGCAGCCCTGCGGCAACATCGTCTCTTGGGGGGCTGCGCTGCGGCACTGGCCGTTGTTATATTTCCGGCCTCACCTGCAGCCAATTCGATGGCGGCCGCCTACCCGCGCCGAGCCACCCTCTTGTCTGCGTGATCACCCCACAAGCGTGAAACGGAAAACAGTCGTGACGAAGCCCCGGTTCCCTCTGCTGCGCACCTTCTCGGCCGCCGCCACCCTCGCCGCACTCGGTGCCTGCAGCACCGGCCCCGCGCCCCTGGCGAGCACCACCGCCCCCAGCACGCCGGCCCGGTGGCAAGCCCCGCTGCCACACAGCGGCCAGCTCACGGCGCTGAAAGACTGGTGGCAACAGTTCAACGACCCGCTGCTGGTGAAGTTGATCGATGAGGCACAGGCCGTCAGCCCGACGCTCGCTTCAGCCGCCGCGCGCATCGAGCAGTCGCGCGCCACGCGCGTGGCCGCCGGCGCGGCGCTGCTGCCCACGCTAGACGCGAACGCGAGCGCCGTGCGCGGCAAGCAGGACTTCGTCAGCGGTCTCGGCAACAGCGGCAGCGTCGGCCTGCAAGCGGCCTGGGAGCTCGACCTTTTCGGCGCTCGCCGCGCCGCGCGCGACGCCGCACAAGCGCGCTTCGACGGCGCCGAAGCGGCGTGGCACGACGCACGCGTCTCGGTCGCCGCTGAAGTCGCAACCACCTACACCGGCCTGCGCGCCTGCGAAGCGCAGGTCGAGCAGACGCGTGCCGACAGCCTCTCGCGCAGCGAAACCGCGCGCCTCACCGGCTTGAGCGCAAAGGCCGGCTTCGAAGCACCCGCCGGTGCCGCACTCGCGCGTGCCAGCGCAGCGCAGGGCAACGCACTTCTCACGCAGCGGCGGGCGCAATGCGACGTGCTCGTGAAAGGGCTCGTTGCCCTCACCGCCATTGACGAACCGGCGCTGCGCGGCCAGCTTGTTGCCGGCCAGGCGCGGCTGCCGCAGCCGGCGCAGATCGTGATGGCCAGCGTGCCGGCACAGGTGTTGGCGCAGCGGCCCGACCTGCTGGGCGCTGAGCGCGAGCTGGTCGCTGCGAGCGCCGACGTGTCGCAGGCCCAGGCCCAGCGCTACCCGCGCATCGGCCTGGCCGGCAGCATCAGCGCGGCGCGCTTCGAGTCAAGTGCGTTTTCGCAGAGTGGCACCTTGTGGTCGATCGGCCCGGTCACCGTTTCGCTGCCCTTGTTCGACGGCGGCACGCGCCGCGCCAACGTGGCCGCCGCGCAAGCGCGCTACGACGAAGCTGGTGCGCTGTACCGCGCGAAGCTGCGCACGGCGCTGCGCGAAGTCGAAGAAGCGCTGGTCGCACTGCAAAGCACCGCCGACCGCGACACCGATGCACTGGTCGCCACCGAAGGCTTCGCCACCTCGTTCCGCGCCACCGAGGCGCGCTTCAAGGGCGGCCTGGCGAGCCTTTACGAACTGGAAGACGCGCGCCGCTCTGCGCTGCAGGCACAGATCGCCCTGATCGACCTGCAGCGCGAGCGCAGCACCGCATGGATCACGCTCTACCGCGCCCTCGGTGGCGGCTGGTCGAACCCGGCAAGCACGGTGGCCGCCACCGAAGTGGCCAAGTAATGAAAACCCCTGCAAGCACCATGATGACCATCAAACCCGGCCCCACCTCGCTCGTTGCCGCGCTCGCGGCCTGCACCGTGCTCGTGCTCAGCCTCGGTGGCATCGTCGAGGCTGCCGACGACAAGGCCGCCGCGTCGGCGGCACCCAAAGCCGCGCTCACGGTCAACGTGACGCAGCCGGTGTCGGCCGCCTTGCCGCTGCGTGTCAGCGCCAACGGCAACATCGCGGCCTGGCAGGAAGCGAGCGTTGGCACCGAAGCCAACGGCCTGCGCCTGGCCGAAGTGCGCGTGAACGTGGGCGATGTCGTCAAACGTGGCCAGGTGCTCGCCACCTTCGCGCCCGAAACCATGCAGGCCGACGTGGCGCAAACCCGGGCCGCCGTCGCCGAAGCCGAGGCCACACTCGCCGAAGCGTCGGCCAACGCGCAGCGGGCGCGCGGGCTGCAAACCACCGGCGCCTTGAGCGACGCCGCGATCAACCAGTACCTCACCGCCGAGCGCACCGCGCAGGCGCGCCTCGCGGCGCAACGCTCGATGGCGCAGATGCAGCAACTGCGCCTCAAGCAGACCCAGGTGCTGGCGCCCGATGCCGGTGTGATCTCGTCGCGCAGCGCCACCGTGGGCGCGGTATTGCCGGCCGGGCAGGAGTTGTTCCGCATGATCCGCCAGGGTCGGCTCGAATGGCGCGGCGAGGTGGCGGCCAGCGACATGGCTTCGCTCAAGCCCGGCATGCCGGTCGTGGTGACGGCGGCCGGCGGCGTCGGCCTGAAAGGCACGGTGCGCATGGTCGCGCCCACGGTCGACCCGCAAACCCGCAACGGCATCGTCTTTGTCGATCTGCCGGCCAGCGGCACGGCGCGTGCCGGCATGTTCGCGCGCGGCGAGTTCGAGATCGGCAGCGGCTCGGGCCTGACGCTGCCGCAGAGCGCGGTGCTGTTGCGTGACGGCTTCAGCTACGTGCTGCGTGTGGGGCCGGACTCGAAGGTCACGCTGACCAAGGTCTCGGTCGGGCGGCGCGTGGGTGACCGCATCGAGATCACCGCCGGGCTCGACGCGGCGGCGCGTGTCGTTGCCGCGGGCGGTGGTTTCCTGGGCGACGGCGACACCGTGCGGGTGGTCGACGCCGCGCCGGTGAAGGCGGTGGCCGCTGGGGCCGCATCGACCCCGAAGTGAAGGAAGCAGCATGAACGTTTCCGCTTGGTCGATCCGCAACCCGATCCCCGGGGTCTTGCTCTTCATCATGCTCACGCTGGTGGGCCTGATGGCGTTCAAGGCCATGAAGATCCAGAACTTTCCCGACATCGATCTGCCCACCGTCACGGTGACGGCGCTGCTGCCAGGCGCTTCGCCAGCGCAGCTCGAGACCGAAGTTGCGCGCAAGATCGAGAACTCGATCGCCACGCTGCAGGGCCTGAAGCACATCTACACCACGGTGCAAGACGGCAGCGCGATCGTCACGGCCGAGTTCCGCCTGGAAAAGCCCACCCAGGAAGCGGTCGACGACGTGCGCGCCGCGGTGGCGCGTGTGCGCTCCGAGCTGCCCGGCGACATGAGCGACCCGGTCGTCACCAAGATGGAACTGTCGGGCGCGCCGATCCTGACCTACACGGTGGCGTCGAGCCGCATGGACGACGAAGCGTTGAGCTGGTTCGTCGACAACACCGTCACCAAGACCATGCTCAGTGTGCGCGGCGTGGGCGCGGTTTCACGCGTTGGCGGTGTCACGCGCGAAGTGCGTGTCGCGCTCGATCCTTTGCTCCTGCAGGCACTCAACGCCACCGCCGCCGACATCTCGCGCCAGCTGCGCCAGGTGCAGCAGGAAGCCTCGGGCGGGCGCACCGACGTGGGCGGCGCCGAGCAGTCGGTGCGCACCATCGCCACCGTCAAGTCGGCTGATGAACTGGCTCGGCTCGAGATCACGCTGAGCGACGGCCGGCGCATCCGGCTCGACCAGGTGGCGGTCGTTTCCGACACCGTCGCCGAGAAGCGCTCGGCCGCACTCTTGAACGGCAAGCCGGTGGTCGGCTTCGAAATCACACGCACGCGTGGCGCCGGTGAAACCGAAGTGGCCGCCGGTGTGCGCGCGCAGCTCGAAACACTGAAAGCGGCGCACCCCGAGATCAGCGTCACCGAAGCCTTCAACTTCGTCGACCCGGTGCAAGAGAACTACGACGGTTCGATGACGCTGCTGTTCGAAGGCGCGGCACTCGCGGTGCTGGTGGTGTGGCTGTTCCTGCGCGACTGGCGCGCCACGCTGGTGTCGGCCACGGCCTTGCCGCTGTCGATCATTCCGACCTTCGCGGTCTTGTACCTGTTCGGCTTCACGCTCAACGGCGTGACGCTGCTCTCGCTCTCGCTGGTGGTCGGCATCCTGGTCGACGATGCCATCGTCGAGATCGAGAACATCATGCGCCACCTGCGCATGGGCAAGAGCCCGTTCGACGCGGCGATGCAGGCCGCCGACGAAATCGGGCTGGCCGTGATCGCCACCACCTTCACGCTGATCGCCGTGTTCCTGCCGACCGCGTTCATGAGTGGCGTGCCCGGCAAGTTCTTCGTGCAGTTCGGCTGGACCGCGGCGATCGCGGTCTTCATCTCACTCGTGGTCGCACGCTTGCTCACGCCGATGATGTCGGCCTACATCCTGAAGCGGCCGAAGAAAGAGCACAAGGATGGGCGCTGGGTCGAGATCTACATGCGTTGGGTGAAGGGTGCACTCAAACACCGCATCTGGACGACGATCGCGGCCACTGTCTTCCTCGTCGGCTCGTTCATGCTGGTGCCGTTCTTGCCCACCGGTTTCATTCCACCCGACGACCTGTCGCAAACGCAGGTGGCGATCTCGCTGCCGCCGGGTGCCACTTTCGCGCAGACTTTCGCGGCCGCCGAAACGGCGCGCGTGCTGGTGCAGAAGAACCCGCACGTGAAGCTCGTCTACACCGCGATCGGCGGTGGCAACACCGGGGCCGACCCGTTCGCGCCGGGTGGCGCGGCCGAAGTGCGCAAGGCCACCCTCACGATCAACATGACCCCGCGCGACGAGCGCAAGGGCGTGAGCAAGCAGAACATCGAGGCGCAAATTCGCGAAGCCGTTGAAGTATTGCCGGGCGCGCGCGTGAAGGTCGGCTTCGGCGGGTCGAGCGAGAAGTACATCCTCGTGCTGGCCGGTGACGACGGCGTGGCGCTCGCCGCCCATGCGCGTGCGGTGGAGCGCGAGCTGCGCACGATTCCCGGCATCGGCAACGTCACGTCGACCAGCAGCCTGGTGCGGCCCGAGGTGATCGTGCGGCCCGACTTCGCGCGCGCCGCCGACCTGGGCGTGACCAGTGCGGCCATTGCCGACACGCTGCGCATCGCGACCGCCGGCGACTACGACCAGGCGCTGCCCAAGCTCAACCTGAGCCAGCGCCAGGTGCCGATCGTCGTCAAGCTCAAAGCCGACGCGCGCACCGACCTCGATCTGCTCTCGCGCCTGGCCGTGCCCGGCGCGCGCGGGCCGGTGATGTTGGGCAACGTGGCCACACTGGCGATCGACAGCGGCCCGGCGCAGATCGACCGCTACGACCGCCAGCGCAACATCAACTTCGAGATCGAGCTGAACCAGCAACCGCTGGGCGAGGTCGAAAAGCGCGCGCTCGCGCTGCCCAGCCTGCAAAAGCTGCCACCCGGCGTGACACAAACGACGGTGGGCGACGCTGAAGCGATGGCCGACTTGTTCGCAAGCTTCGGCCTGGCGATGCTGACCGGCGTGTTGTGCATCTACATCGTGCTGGTGCTGCTGTTCCACGACTTCGTGCAGCCGGTGACGATTCTCTCGGCGCTGGTGCTGTCGATTCCGGGGGCATTCCTCGCGCTTTTCATCACCCACACGGCGCTCTCGATGCCTTCGATGATCGGGCTGATCATGCTGATGGGCATTGCGACCAAGAACTCGATCCTGCTGATCGAATACGCGATCATGGCGCGCCGCGATCTGGGCATGACGCGCATGGAAGCGCTGCTCGACGCCTGCCACAAGCGGGCCCGGCCGATCGTGATGACGACCATCGCGATGGGCGCCGGCATGATGCCGATCGCGCTCGGCCTGGGCACCGACCCGAGCTTTCGCGCGCCGATGGCGATCGTGGTGATCGGCGGGCTGATCACGTCCACCTTCCTGAGCCTGCTGGTGATTCCGGTGCTGTTCACCTTCGTCGACGACGTGGTGCAGTGGACACGCAAGATCACGCACCGCAAGGCGCCCGCTGCGCCTGCGGCGGGGGTGGCCGAGCTGCCCTGAGGCAGCGGCCGCACCCACGACGGGCGCCTATACAGATTCAGCGCAGCGCCAGCCCGGGCGCGGCGAAGCTCATCAGGGCGATGAAGATGCGGATCTTGCCAACAGGTCCAGCTTGTGCACGCTGCCGTTCTTCATGATCAGTTTCAGGCGGGCTTTGTCCTGCAACAGCCGCACGTCTTGCAGCGGGTCTCCGTCGACGAGCAGCAGGTCGGCGAGCAGGCCTTCGGCGACGCGGCCGACCGGCAAGCCCATCAGCTCGCCGCCGATGCGCGTCGCGCATTGCAGCGCCTCGCTCGGTGAATAGCCGAGCAGCCTGACGAAGTGGTCGATGTCGCGCGCATTCGTGCCCTGCGGCGTCCAGGCGAAGCCATAGTCGCCGCCGATCACGACGCGGATGCCACGTTTGCGCATCTGCTCGTAGGTGCGCTGTGAACTCTCGAGGCAACGCTCCATGCCGAGCTCGATCGCCGCTGCGCGCGTGATGCCCCAAGGCTCCGCCTCGTGCAGCGTGTTGTGGATCAGGCCGATCGCCGGGCCGACGAAAACGCGGTCACGCGCGGCTTCCAGCATGTCGAGCGCCTCGGTATCGGCCAGCTCGCAGTGGTAGATCACGTCGACGCCGCAGCGCAGGGCGCGCTTGACGGCTTCGCTCGCACGCGAGTGCGAGGCCACGCGCTTGCCGTGGGCATGGGCCACCTCGCAGGCCATGCGCACTTCTTCTTCGCGCATCACGGTCATGCCGCCTTTGGCGGGCACGAAATCGTCGCCGGAGATGTTGAGCTTGATGTTGTCGACACCTTCGCGGATGCAGGTGCGCACTGCCCGCGCCATCGCCTCTGGCCCGTCTGCAACGATGCCGAAGCTGTCACGCATCATGTGCAGTCGGTTTTCGTCGCCGAGGCCGCCGGTGACGGTGATCTCGGGGCTCGCGGCGCGGATGCGCGGCCCCGGGCTGCGGCCGGCGTTCACTTCGTTGCGCACGACGACGTCGAGCCGCAGCTTCGCGCTGGCGGCGCTGTAGGCGCTGGTGAAGCCGGCGTCGAGCAGCGTGCGCGCGTTGTACAGCGTCTGGATCACGTGCTCTTCGGGCGGGATGTCGCCGAGGTCGGTGTTGCGCGTCGCACCACAGAACGAGAGGTGAGCGTGGCCTTCCACAAGGCCCGGCATGAGGGTCATGCCGCGTGCATCGATGACCTGCGCATCGTCGTCGGGCGGCGCATCGCCGCCACGCACAACGCGACCAATCGTGTCGCCCTCGATGAGCACGTCTGCCGCGAAAAGCGCGGCGCCGCTGCCGTCCCAGACCTTGCAGTTTTGAATCAATGTCTTCATGGGTCGGCCTCCGGTCGTGGATCAGTGGGCGCCGCGGGTGTTCAGGTAGACCGCGTACAGCGAGGTGGTGGCACAAATGAACAGGCGGTTGCGCTTGGCGCCGCCAAAGCACACGTTGGCCACGGTCTCGGGCAGGCGCAGCTTGCCGAGCAGCGTGCCGTCGGGCGCATGGCAATGAACCCCGTCGGCCGCACTCATCCACAGGTTGCCGTGGACGTCGACCCGAAAGCCGTCGTACAGCCCGGCCGGGCAGGTGGCAAACAGCTCGCCACCGCGCAGGCTGCCGTCGGGCTGCACCTGGAAGCGGCGCAGGTGATGCGGCCCGTCGGCCGCATGGGTGGCGCCGGTGTCGACGATGTACAGCAGCGATTCATCGGGCGAAAAAGCCAGGCCGTTGGGCTGCACGAAGTCGGTGGCCACCGCGCGCACTGTGCCGTTGGCCGGGTCGAAGCGGTAGACGTGGCGCGCCCCGATCTCGCTGGTGGCCGCATCGCCTTCGTAGTCGCTGTCGATGCCGTAGCTGGGGTCGCTGAACCAGATGCTGCCGTCGCTCTTGACGACCACGTCGTTGGGCGAGTTCAGCCGCTTGCCGTCAATGTGCGACACCAGCACGGTGCGGCTGCCGTCATGTTCGGTGCGGCTGACGCATCGGCCGCGGTGCTCGCAAGACACCAGGCGGCCCGACAGGTCGACGGTGTTGCCGTTGGTGTTCATCGCCGGCTGGCGAAACACCGACACCGAGCCGTCGGTGTCGTCGTAGCGCAGCATGCGGTCGTTCGGAATGTCGCTCCACACCAGGTAGCGCCCCGCAGCAAACCAGGCCGGGCCTTCGGCCCAGCGGCAGCCGCTGTAGAGCTTCTCGATGTGCACGTTGGGGAACGCCAGCGCGCGGAAACGCGGGTCGATCACTTCGAAATGAGGGGTCAGCTCGATCGCCATGCTTGGCGCTCCTTACAAGACAGGCCTTCAGGAAGAATGGCGGCGGCCGCGGCCGTAGACCAGCAGCATGCCGATGATCACCGCGCCGTAGATCACCTGGCGGCCCATCTCGGGGATCTGCATCACCGACAGGATGGATTGCAGCAGCGTGATCAGCAGCACGCCCACCACCGTGCCCAGGTAGGAGCCGCTGCCGCCCAGGATGTTGGTGCCGCCCAGCACCACTGCGGCAATGGCCGGCAGCAGGTAAGCGTCGCCCATGGCCTGGTAGGCCTTGGTGGAATAGCCGGTGAGCAGCACGCCAGCCAGGGCCGAGCACGCGCCCGCCAGCGTGAAGCACAGCAGCGTCACGCGGCGCGTGTCGACGCCCGACAGGTACGCAGCCCGCTCGCGGTTGCCCACCGCGTAGATGCGCCGGCCCAGCGTGCTGCGGTGGAGCATGAACATCGTGGCCGCGCCCACCACCGCCCAGACCAGCAGGGCGTTGGGAATGCCGAGCAGGCTTCGGCCGGTGGCCAGCAGGTGCATGGCCGGCGTGGCGCGGTCTTGTGGTGCAAAGCCGCCGGTCTGAACCACGATCAGGCCTTGCGCCACCGCGTTGACGCCCAGCGTGAAGATCATCGAGGGCACCCGCAGGTAAGCCGTGCCGATGCCGTTGAACAGCCCCAGCAGCGCCCCGCAGCCGATGCCGAACGGGATGGCCAGCATGCTGCCGGCCTCACCCCACCAGCCGGCCGCGGCGGCCGACATGATGCCGCCCACGGTGACCACCCAGGGCACCGACAGGTCAATGCCGCCGAGCAGGATCACCAACATGGCGCCGGTGGCCACGATGCCGAGGAAGGAAGCGATCTGCAGTTGCAGCAGCAGGTACTGCGGCGACAGGAAGTTGCTGGAGTACAGGCTGCCGATCAGCAACAGCGCCACCACGCAGGCGGCGGCGGCCAGCACCGGCAAATGGCCGCCGGTGCGCAGGCGCGCGATCAAGGTCGGTGCGGCGGCGACCTCGGCCGCGCTCGCGGCATTCGGCACCGGTGCCAGCGGCGTGGTCTCGCTCACTTGAACAGGTCCAGTCGGTTGTTGACCCGCAGCAGGTGCAGCGAGCCCAGGCTCACCGCGCTGAGGAGGATCACGCCCTGGAACAGCGGCTGCCACAGCGGCTCGAGATCGAACACGAACAACAGGTCGCCGATGGTGCGCAAGACCAGCGCGCCGAACACCGAACCGATGGCGCTGCCGGCACCGCCCATCAGCGAGGTGCCGCCGATCACCACCGAGGCGATGCTGTTGAGTGTGTAGACACCACCGATCGACGCCGAGGCCTCACCCGAGTAGGTGATGCAGGTCAGCAGGAGCCCGCCAACGGCCGCCAGCAGGCCCGAAAGTGTGTAGGCCATGATCTTGGCCCGCGCGATCGGCACACCCGACATGTAGGCGGCGGCCTCGGAAGAGCCGATCGCGAGTGCGGCGCGGCCCAGCGTCGAGCGCCGATAGGGCACCCAGACGAGCAAGATCACCAGCACCAGCACCACCAGCATGGTGGGTATGCCACCCGGCAGCGCGCCGGTGACGAACTCTGCAAAACCCTCGTGCACACCACCGCCCGGCACCGGCCGCAGGCCCAGCGAGATGCCGAAATACACCGTGCCGGTGGCCAGCGTGGTGATGATCGGCTGCAGCCGGCCGTAGACCACGATCGCTCCGTTGATCCAGCCGCACAGCGCGCCCGCGGCCAACACCACCAGGGCCCCGCCGAAAGCCTGCAAGCCGCCGCCCACCACGAGGTGCGAAGTCAGGCAGTTGGCCAGTACGAAAACCATGCCCACCGACAAGTCGACGCCGGCGGTCAGCACCACCAGCGTCTGCGCCATCGCCACGATGGCCAGCAGCACGCCCTTGTTGGTGGCGGTGGTGATCACCGGCACCGTCCAGCCCGCCTGGTGCTTGCCGATGTACAGCGCGAAGATCAGCACGAACAGCAGTGCCGCCAGCCAGGCGTTGCGGTGGGCGCGAAATTGATACTGCCAATCGGACATCAGTGCACCGCCTGCGCGTCGAGGTTGAGGGCGCTGGACACCAGCGCATGTTCGGTCAGCTCGTCGCCGGCCAGCCAGCGCACGATGCGCCCGTCGTAGAACACGGCCACGCGGTCGCAGCAGCCGATCAGCTCGGCGTAGTCGGTCGAATAGAGCAGCACCGCGGCGCCTTCGTCGGCGAGCCGGCGCAGCAGCACGTAGATCTCCTGCTTGGTGCCCACGTCGATGCCACGGGTGGGGTCGCTCAGCAAGATGACACGCGGACGGTTCATCAACCACTTGGCGATCACGACCTTCTGCTGGTTGCCACCCGACAACGTGCCCACCGGGTTGCCCAGAACCGGCGCCTTGATCGAGAGCTGGCGCAGCATGTCGTCGACCGCCGCGCTTTCGGCGCGTGTGTTGACGAGCCCGGCGCGGCTGAAGCTGTCGAGTGCGGCAAAGCTCAGGTTGTCACGCACCGACATCGGCAGCATCAGGCCGTCGGTCTTGCGGTCTTCGGGCACCAGCGCCAGGCCGATGTCGGGGCGCTTGGCCTGGCGCGGGCTGTCCAGGTGCACGGGCTGGCCTTGCAACTGCACCTCGCCCTGCAAGCCGCGCAGCACGCCGAAAAGCGCGAGGAAGAACTCGTTCTGCCCCTGGCCGTCGAGGCCGCCCAGGCCGACGATCTCGCCCGGCCTGGCTTCAAGCGTGATGTCGTGCAGCCGGCCCTGCCAGCTCAGCCCGCGCGTGGCCAGCGCCGGCTGCCGGCCGGCCAGCTCGGCGCGGCGGTCGGGTTTGGGCGGAAAGGCCTGGGCGATGTCGCGGCCGATCATCATCTCGACGATCTGCGCGTCGCTTCGGGTGCCGGCCTCGAAAGTGGCCACGTGCTGCCCGTTGCGGAACACCGAGCAATCGTCGGCGAGCTCGGCGATCTCGTTCATGCGGTGCGAGATGTAGACGATGGCCAGGCCCTCGTCGCGCAACCGCTTGAGCAGCGTGAACACCCGCTGCACGTCGGCCGCGGTGAGTGCCGAGGTCGCCTCGTCGAGGATCAGGATCTTGGGCTCGCGCACGAGCGCTTTGGCGATCTCCACCATCTGCCGCCGCGACAGAGACAGGCTGCTGACCGGCGCCATCGGGTGGATGTCGGGCGCGCCGGCACGCTCAAGCGCGGCCTCGGCGAGGCGCCGCTGGGCTTTCTGGTCGACCATGCCGAACCAGCGCGGCGGGTTGGTGATGCAGATGTTGTCGGCCACGCTCAGGTCGGGCATCAGGGACAACTCCTGGAAGATGCACGCCACGCCGGCACCGACCGCTTCCTGTGGGTGGGCGAAGCGGCGGTCACGGCCACTCAGCACGATGCGGCCCTCGTCGGGCTGCACCACCCCGGTCATCACCTTGATCAGCGTGGACTTGCCGGCACCGTTCTCGCCCAGCAAAGCATGGATGCGCCCGGGGGCGCAGGCAAAGTGCGCGCGCTCGAGAGCACGCACACCGCCGTAACGTTTGGAGATGTCGTGCAGTTCCAGGACGTTCTGCACGCCCGCCATCAGTTGTTCTTCTCGTCCTTGGACATGATGTCCTGGGCCCGCAGATTCACGTCGCAGGACGGGAACTCGTTGGTGGTGAAGAAGTTGTCGGTCAGGTCGGGAAAGTAGTTCACGCCGGCCTTGAAGTTCGGGTGCTGGGTGCGCGGGATCGGCACCGAAATCAGCTGCGGCATCACCTTGCCCTGGAGTGCAGACACGGCGGCCTTCATCGAGATGGCCACCAGGCCGGGCGACTGCCCGAGCGAGTCGCAGATCAGGCCGTCTTTCGCGCGTGCGGCGCACAGCTTGCGGAAGCCGTTCTCGCTTTCGCCGGCCACCGGGATCATCGGGTGCTTGGCATCGATCAGCGCGCGCACCGCGCCGGTGGAGCCACCCTGCACGATCATGCCGTCGAACTTCTTGTGCACGGCCACGGCGTCGGCCACCACCTTCTGCGCGGTGCCGTCGTCCCAGTTGCCCACCACTTCGACGATCTCGAACTTGGTGCCCGGGGCCTCGACCACCTTGCGGAAGCCCACGTGGCGGTCACGGTCGACCGAGTTGCCCGGCAGGCCACGCACCTCGAGCAGCTTGCCGGTCTTCGACGGGATGTTCTTGATCATCCAGTCGCCATACGCAGTACCCAGGCCGGTCTGGTCTTCGTTGACCTGCATCAGGTCTTCGCTGTCGAGCACGTTGTCGAACGGCACCAGCACCACACCGGCGGCATTGGCGCGCTTGATCACCGGGCCGAAGGCGGTGGGGTTGACGGCGATGGTGATGATCGCGTCGTAGCCCGAGTTGATGAAGTTGTCGATGGCGGCCACCTGGGCGGCCACATCGGTGCCGGTGGAGACGATCTTGAACTCCTTGATCTGGCTCTTCATCTCCGGCGTGGCCGCATAGGCCTTCGCCATCTTGATCATCTGGATGCGCCAGGTGTTGCCGACGAAGCCATTGGCCAACGCGATCCGGTACGGGCCCTTCTTGGCCGGCCACTGGAAGTACTTGGTCTGCGCCGTCCAGGGCTTGAAGCACGCCGGGCTTTCACCCGGGCCACTCACCACCTTGGGGCCGGCTGCCAGGGCCACGCCGGTCAGGGCGAGAGTGGCGATCGCAGCGGTCATGCGTGTGATCAGGGTCATCGCAGTCTCCTAGATTGTTTGAGTGTCAGGTGATCGTACAAGTCCAGCCGAGCACGGAAACACTGGTTTTCCCGAGCCTGTTGTGGCGCATGGCCAGCGGCTGGAGCTGCGGTCATCGCTCCGAAACGGCAGGGAACGGCGTGGCTGGGCGGTTACCCGCCCTTGTTGTGGTTGAAGGTTCGCTCAGTCGCGCTCAACGTTGTCAGACCGCCAAGCCCGCTCGCCGGCCGGCCGGCCAATCCACTAGATTCGCACCCCTGCTCGTGCTCAGCCACCAGACCATTCATCCGATAGCCGCTCGGCCTGCTCCAGCACCAGCCGGATCGCCACTTCCTGCATGTCCGGCGGGTACTTGTGGCGCCGCAGTGTGATGCGCACCAGGTTGCGCAAGCGCGCCCGGACGCTGTCGCGCTTTTGCCAATCGACCGTCGTGCTGTTGCGCAGCTTCTGCGTCAGCTCCTGAGCAATCTGCTTAAGCACCGGGTCGCCGAGCTCGCGCACTGCACTTTCGCTATTGGCCAGCGCGTCGTAGAAGGCAAGCTCCGACGTATTCAAACCCAGCGCGTCGCCACGCCGCGCGGCCTCACGGAACTCCTTTGCCAAGGCGATCAGCTCTTCGATCACCTGGGCGCTTTCCACCGCGCGGCTGCGGTAGCGATTCAGTGCGTCCAGCAGGCGGTCACCAAACTTCTTTTCCATCACGACGTTGGTGCGCGATGGCTTCCAGCGTTTGGTTGATGCGGCGGTTCAGTTCGATCTTGTCGTCCAACGCACCAAGCACGCGCCCGATCGACTCCTGGGTATCGAGATCGGGGACACGAATATCAAGCAAATGTGCGTTGTCTCGGTTCAGTCCTGGTACGGCGCTGTCCGAATTCATATCACGCAGCGGAAGGGATTTGAGCAAGTAATAGGTGAATCGGAGATCCCTCATGCGCAGGCTGTCAGACACATAAAACGCTGTGTCGATCGGCCAGAAGGGGCTGTCAACGTACGTCACGCTTCCCACGGTTCCCTTCCTACCTATGACGACCCCCGAACCGTTAACGAGGGGTTCGTCGTGAGCTCCAACGATGCCGGCCGAGCTCAGTATGGGGAACTTGCCTGAGCGTCTAGCACGTTCGGGCAGAGCCTTGCCGTAGCTGAACGGACAGAAGTCTCCACTCGTTGTATCGCGCCAAGTACTCATAGCTGGCCTTCCTCGGTCCCGGCTCTGGTCAAGACCCCGTTCAGCGCCAAGTTGATGTAGTAATTCGACCTCCCCACCTTCACCTTCTGCACAAACCCCGCACCCGCCAGCGCGTCCAGGTACTTGGTCGCCGTCAGCCGCGACACCTTCAGGTCGCGCTCTACAAAGTCGATCTTGGTGTACGGGTGCATGAACAGGTTGTTGATCAGATCCTGACTGTAGAACTTGAAGCCCGCGCGGATGCGGTGTTTGTAGTCCAGCAGCGCAGCCTTGATGTCGGTGACGGTGCGGATGGTCTGCTGCGCCGTGGTCTCCACCGCGGCCAGCATGTACAGCACCCATTCTTGCCACACGGCGGAGGAGTCGGCCTGCTCGCGCACGGCCTGCAGCAGGCGGTAGTAGTCGGGCTTGCTGCGCATGATCTGGCTGCTGAGGTAAAGCACCGGGATGTCCAGAAGGCCCTTGTTCACCAGGTACAGCACGTTGACGATGCGGCCCGTGCGGCCGTTGCCGTCGTAGAAGGGGTGGATGCTTTCGAACTGGTGGTGCGCCACTGCCATCTTGATCAGCGGGTCGGCATCGAAGGCGCTGTCGTCGTTGATGAAGCGTTCCAGGTCGCTCATCAGTGCCACGATCTGCCCCGGGTCTTGCGGCGGTGTGTACACCACGGCGCCGCTGCCGCTCTTCAACGTGGTGCCGGGCAGCTTGCGAAAACCGGCGTGGTTTTGCTCCAACTCGGCCTGGATTTCCAGCATGTGGTTGGCGGTGAGCAGGCCTGTTTTCTTGACCAGGCCGTAGCCCACGCGCAGCGCCTGCACGTAGTGCCGCACTTCTTTGGCGGCCGGGCTGGCAAACAGGTCGGGGTAGGTTGCGCTGCGGAAGAGTTCGTCGTGCGTGGTGACGATGTTCTCGATCGCCGAGCTGTCTTTGGCTTCCTGCAGGCCCAGGGTGTTGATGAGGATGGCCTGGTTGGGCATGGACGCGGCCAGGCCCTTCAACTCGGCCAACTGGCGGCCGGCGGTGGCGGTTTTCTTCAGTACGGCCGGGGTCTCGAATGCGGCGGTGTGCAGGCGCGTGAGCGGCCGCAAGGGGTGGAGGGCCAGGCCCGTCATGGCGCCGCCCCCGGTGGGGCGACGGGCATGGAAAGTGTTGATTGCGTATGCATGTGCGGCTTAATGTGTATAGGAATTTAGCTTTTTCTATACACGTTGGCCAGCATCTGCATAGCAACCGGGCCCGTTGCGGGGCTCAAGCCGGGGCTTTGAGGGGGTAGCCCAGGCCGGCCAGGTTCTGGCGGATCGCCGCCTCCAGGCGGGCGCTTTCGGCGAACTGGTCGGCCAGGGCGCCCGTCAGGCGCGCCATCTTGTCGTCGAAGGCTTCGCCATCGTCTTCCTGCGCGGCAGCGCCCACGTAGCGGCCAGGGGTCAGCACGTAGTCGTGCTTGCGGATGTCTTCCAAGGTGGCGGCCTTGGCGTAACCGGGTTCGTCCACCGCTTCACCGCGCTTCCAGGCGTGGAAGGTGTGGGCCACGCGCGCCACGTCGTCGGGCTTGAAGTCGCGCAGCACGCGGTCTTTCATGTAGCCCAGATTGCGGGCGTCGATGAACAGGGTCTTGGCCTTGCGGTCTTGCCAGGCCGTGCTGCCCGACCCGCGCGCCGCTTTGCTGCGCGAGAGGAACCAGATGCAGGCGGGGATCTGCGTGTTGGTGAACAACTGGCCGGGCAGGGCCACCATGCATTCCATCAGGTCGGCGTCGACGATGGCTTTGCGGATTTCACCTTCGTTGTTGGTGTTGCTGCTCATCGAGCCATTGGCCAGCAACAGCGCCAGGCTGCCGTTCGGCGCCAGGTGGTGAACCATGTGCTGCAGCCACGCGAAGTTGGCGTTGCCGTCGGGCGGTATGCCGTACTTCCACCGCACGTCGTCGTCTTTCACGCCGTCTTTCCACGCCTTCATGTTGAAGGGCGGGTTGGCCATGATGAAGTCGGCCCGCAGGTCGGGGCGCTGCGGGCGGGTGTAGGTGCTGGCGGGCTCTTTGCCGAAGTCGAAGTCCAGGCCGCGGATGGCCATGTTCATGCTGGCCAGGCGCCAGGTGGTGGGGTTGGCCTCTTGGCCGTAGACGCTGAGCTGACCGATCTTGCCGCCGTGCTCTTCCACAAAACGCTCGCTCTGCACGAAGAAGCCGCCACTGCCGCAGCAGGGGTCGTACACGCGGCCCTGGAACGGCTCCAGCATTTCGACGATGAGCGAGACGATGCTCTTGGGCGTGTAGAACTCACCGCCACGCTTGCCGGCGGCGATGCTGAACTCACCCAGGAAGTATTCGTAGATGTGGCCCAGGATGTCCTTGGCCTTCAATGAGCCGTGGTTGAACGGCACCTTGGCAAACTCGTCGATCAGGCCGGGCAGCGCGTCGTCAACGCGCCAGCGCGCGTAGCTCTTGTCGAGCACGTTCTTGAGCTTGGGGTTGTCTTTCTCGACGGCCTCCAGCGCGTCGTCCAGCAGACGGCCGATGCCTTTGAATTCGTACTCGAAGACCTTGCCGTTCTTCACCTGCAGCTTGGTGCCGGTATCGACCTTGGCATTTTTTTGAATGAAGTCCCAGCGCGCCAGCGCGGGCACCCAGAAGACGTTTTTCTCCAAGTAGTAGTCGCGGGCTTCGAGCTCTTGCTCGATCATCTCTCCCGCATCATCGCCCAGGTAGTAGTCGTGTTCGGGGTTGGTGAAGGCGGCCTCAAGCTCCGTGCGACGTTCCTTGAAGGCGTCGGAGACGTACTTCAAAAACACGAGACCCAACACCACGTGCATGTAATCGCTGGGGTTGACGTTGGAACGCAGGCGATCGGCCGCGTTCCAGAGGCGCTTGTCGAGGTCGTTGAGGAACTGCTGTTCTTCGGTGTTCATGGGTCGATCGAGCCAACCGTCGTCAAACGTCGATGTTCGCCGCCCGCAACGCGTTGGTCTCAATGAAGTTGCGGCGCGGCTCGACCTCGTCGCCCATCAGCATCGTGAACACACGGTCGGCCTCGATCGCGTCGTCGATCTGCACGCGCAACAGGCGCCGCACCGCCGGGTCCATCGTGGTCTCCCAGAGCTGCGCCGGGTTCATTTCGCCCAGGCCCTTGTAGCGCTGCCGGCCAACCGCCCCTTCGGCCTGCAGCAGCAGCCAGCTCATGGCTTCGCGGAAGTCGCCGACACGGGCTTCTTTCTGGCGCTCACCCTCGCCACGGCGCACCACCGCGTCGGCACTCACCAGGCCGCGGAAGGTGCGGCCGGCCAGGCTCAGCGCTTCGTAGTCGGCACCGTGCACGAAGTCGGCCGTGATCACGCTGCTCTTCACGTTGCCGTGGTGCATGCGGCTCACGCGCAGGATGTGCTTGTCCATGCGAGCATCGAACTCGGCCGTGACCTCGGCGTCGTGCAGCGCGCCCTTCAAGGCGGCGGCCGAGGCTTCGGCCGCTTCGAGCGTGTCGATGTCGAGCGCCAGGCCGTTGGCCATGGCGCGCAATGCTTCCACGTCCATCCAGTTCGAGAGGCGTTCGACGATGTTCTTCGCCAGCACGTATTGCCGCGCCAGCGCTTCGAGCGCTTCGCCCTGCAGCAAGGCTGCTCCGGGCACGCCGGTCTCGAGCTTGGCGTCTTTGAGCGCCACCTTGAGCAGGTAGGCGTCGAGCTCGTGGCCGTCTTTGAGGTACTGCTCGTCCTTGCCGAGCTTGACCTTGTAGAGCGGCGGCTGCGCAATGTAGATGTGGCCACGCTCGACCAGCTCGGGCATCTGGCGAAACAGGAAGGTGAGCAGCAGGGTGCGGATGTGCGCGCCGTCCACGTCGGCGTCGGTCATGATGATGATGCGGTGGTAGCGCAGCTTGTCGGGGTTGAAGTCGTCGCCGCCCATGCCCTTGCCGATGCCGGTGCCCAACGCGGTGATCAACGTCAGGATTTCATTGCTGGTCAGCAGCTTCTCGTAGCGCGCCTTCTCGACGTTCAGGATCTTGCCGCGCAGCGGCAGGATCGCCTGGAACTTGCGGTCGCGGCCCTGCTTGGCGCTGCCGCCGGCCGAATCGCCCTCGACGATGTAGATCTCGCACAGCGCCGGGTCCTTTTCCTGGCAGTCGGCCAGTTTGCCGGGCAGGCCCATGCCGTCGAGCACGCCTTTGCGGCGCGTCATTTCGCGCGCCTTGCGCGCGGCTTCGCGCCCCCGCGCTGCGTCGATGATCTTGCTGCAGATCAGCTTGGCGTCGGTCGGGTTCTCCTGAAGGTAGTCGGTCAGCGCCTTGCTCACCGAGTCTTCGACCGGGCCGCGCACTTCGCTGCTGACGAGCTTGTCTTTGGTCTGGCTGCTGAACTTGGGCTCGGGCACTTTCACGCTCAGCACGCAGCACAGGCCTTCGCGCATGTCGTCGCCGGTGACTTCGACCTTGGCCTTCTTGGCCAGCTCGTTGTCGTCGATGTACTTGTTGATCACGCGCGTCATCGCGGCGCGCAGGCCGGTCAGGTGGGTGCCGCCGTCACGCTGCGGAATGTTGTTGGTGAAGCAGAGCACGTTCTCGCTGTAGCCGTCGTTCCACTGCATCGCCACGTCGGTGGTGATGGTGGTGCCCTGCTCGCTCTGCTTCTCGCCGGAGGCACCGAACACCGTCGGGTGCAGCACCTTCTTGCCGGTGTTGATGAACTCGACGAAGCCTTTCACGCCGCCCGCGTACGCGAAGGTGTCTGACCGGTTGTTGCGCTCGTCGACCAGGCGAATCTTCACGCCATTGTTCAGGAAGCTCAGCTCGCGCAGCTTCTTGGCGATGATGTCGTAGTGGAAGTCGATGTTCGAGAAGATTTCCAGGTCGGGGAGGAAGTGCACCTCGGTGCCACGCTTCTCGGTCTCGCCGGTGATCTTCATCGGCGACACGGCCACGCCGTCGCGCATTTCGATCACGCGGTCTTGCGGAATGCCTTGCCTGAATTCCATGAAGTGCGTCTGCCCGTCGCGGCGCACGATCAGGCGCAGCCACTTCGAGAGGCCGTTCACGCAGCTCACGCCCACACCGTGCAGGCCGCCCGAGACTTTGTAGCTGTTCTGGTTGAACTTGCCACCGGCGTGCAGCTCGGTCAAAGCAATTTCCGACGCCGAGCGTTTGGGCTCGTGTTTGTCGTCCATCTTCACGCCGGTCGGGATGCCGCGGCCGTTGTCGGTCACGCTGATCGAGTTGTCGGTGTGGATCGTGACGACGATGTCGTCGCAATAACCCGCGAGCGATTCGTCGATCGAGTTGTCGACCACTTCGAACACGAGGTGGTGCAGGCCGGTGCCGTCAGAGGTGTCGCCGATGTACATGCCCGGGCGCTTGCGCACCGCTTCCAGGCCTTCGAGGATCTGGATGCTGCCTTCGCCATACGCCGCGCTGTCGGCGGCGTGCTGCGTCGATCGTGCGGCGTTGTCTTCGGGAATTGTCGACTCACTCATGGATAGCTTTGCTTCAGAGGGCCCGCAGGGACCGGGCGTCATTCAAGACAGAACCCCCCGCTTGGCGGGGGGCAGGGGGGAGCGCAGTCACCGCGCTGCGGATCAAGCCGCCGACAGGCGGCTAGATCCGCATCGGCATCACCACGTACTTGAAACCGGCCTGTTCAGGCACGGTCAACAGTGCGCTCGAGTTGGTGTCTTGCAGTTCGAGTTTGACCATCTCGACGCTCATGTTCATCAGCGCATCGATCAGGTAAGTGACGTTGAAGCCGATCTCGATGCTGTCGCCAGCGTAGTCGATCTCGAGCTCTTCCTTGGCTTCTTCCTGTTCGGCATTGCTCGACGCGATGCGCAGGGTGCCGGGCTCGATATTGACGCGCACACCCTTGAACTTTTCGCTGGTGAGGATGGCAGCACGCTGCAGGCTGGCCAGGAACGGCACCCGGCCCAGCGTCACGTGGTTCTTGTGGTTCTTCGGGATCACGCGGTTGTAGTCGGGGAACTTGCCTTCGACCAGCTTGCTCACGAACTCCATGCCGCTGAAGCTGAACTTGGCCTGGTTGCCGGCGAAGCGCATTTCGATCGCGCCTTCGTCACCGTCTTTTTCGTCTTTCAGCAGACGCTGCAACTCGAGCACGGTCTTGCGCGGCAGGATCACTTCCTGTTTCGGAATCTCGACATCGAGCGTGGCCTGCGCCAGCGCCAGCCGGTGGCCGTCGGTCGCGACCAGCGTGAGGTTCTTGCCTTCGGCCACGAACAAGATGCCGTTGAGGTAGTAACGAATGTCGTGCACCGCCATCGCGAAGTGCACCTGGTTGATCAGGCCTTTCAAGGCCTTTTGCGGCACGCTGAACATCGGGCCGAAGTCGGCTGCCTCTTGCACCAGCGGGAAGTCGTCGCTGGGCAGCGTCTGCAGCGTGAAGCGGCTCTTGCCTCCCTGCAGCGTCAGCTTGTTCTGGTTGGCCGTGAGTGTCACGACCTGGTCGGTGGGCATCGAACGAAGAATGTCGATCAGCTTGCGCGCTCCCACCGTGGTGGCGAAGTTGCCGCCGTCACCACCGAGCTCGGCGCTGGTGCGCACCTGGATTTCCAGGTCGCTGGTGGTCAGCTCGAGTTGCGAGCCGGTCTTGCGGATCAGCACGTTGGCCAGGATCGGCAAGGTGTGGCGCCGCTCGACGATGCCGGCCACCGCTTGCAAGGCAGTCAAAACTTTTTCTTGTGCTGTCTTCAAGACAATCATTTGAACCTCTCAACTTGGTCGTAATAGTAGAGCGAGCCATTTTCTGTGGACAAGGCCATTTTCGCCTGCCGCATCAGGCACTTAGGCCCCTGAAAACCATGGGGGCGGAAGCCGTGTTTGCGCCACCGCAAAAGACAACAACTTCTGTGAAGAGCGAAGGCCTGTGGACAGCTCGGTGCTTGTTCCGAAGTTGTCCCCAGAGTTGTTGCTTGACAGAAGCTGCATCGCTGGTCAGCCCTTGAGTGTTTGTTCGAGCACGTGCAGTTGCTGGTTCAGCTCGGTGTTCTTCTGGCGCTCGGCGCCGATCTTGCGCACCGCGTGCAACACGGTGGTGTGGTCACGCCCGCCGAACAGCTCGCCGATCTCGGGCAGGCTCTTTTGTGTCATGTCTTTGGCGAGGTACATCGCGATCTGGCGCGGCCGCGCAATGCTGGCCGGGCGCTTCTTGCTGTACATGTCGGCGACCTTGATCTTGTAGAAGTCGGCCACGGTCTTCTGGATGTTCTCGACCCCGATCTGCCGGTTCTGGATCGACAGCAGGTCTTTGAGCGCCTCGCGTGCCAGGCCGATGTTGATTTCCTTGTGGCTGAAGCGCGAGTAGGCCAGGATCTTGCGCAGCGCGCCTTCGAGTTCGCGCACGTTGGCGCGCACGTTCTTGGCCACGAAGAAGGCCACGTCTTCGGGCATGGGCGTCGCTTCGAGTTCAGCCTTGCGCATCAGGATTGCGACACGCATCTCCAGCTCGGGCGGCTCGATCGCCACCGTCAAGCCGGCATCGAAGCGCGACGTGAGCCGCTCGTCGATGTCGACCAAGCCCTTCGGGTAGGTGTCGCTGGTCATGATGATGTGGGCGCGTTTGGCGAGCAGGGCTTCGAACGCGTTGAAGAACTCTTCCTGCGTGCGCTCTTTGCCGGCGAAGAACTGCACGTCGTCGATCAGCAGCAGATCGAGCTGGTGGTACTTGGCCTTGAGTTCGTCGAAGGTCTTGCGCTGGTAGTTCTTCACCACGTCGGTGATGAACTGCTCGGCGTGCAGGTACAGGATGCGCGCGTCGGGCTTGTCGGCCAGCAGCGCATTGCCTACCGCGTGAATCAGGTGGGTCTTGCCCAGGCCGACGCCGCCGTAGATGAACAAGGGGTTGTACATCTGCCCCGGCGCACCGGCGACATGCAATGCCGCTGTGCGCGCCATCTGGTTGGCCCGGCCAGGCACCAGTGTGTCGAAGGTCAACGCAGCGTTCAGGCGGCTGCGCGACATCAACGGTGCTGCCGCTTGCAGCGACGTGACGGCCACGCTTGTTCGCCCGCCCGGCAGGACCGCGCCCTTCAGCGCCTGCGCAGCCAGGGTGGGGGCAGCGGCCGGGCGCAAGTCGCTGGCGCCGGCAGCAGACAAGGCTTGTGGGTCGCGGGCCGCCAGCGTCACGTCCAGGCGCACCGGTTTGCCAGCCAGCTCGCTGAGCACGGTTTCGATCCGCCCGGCGTACTGGTTGCGGATCCAGTCGAGCTTGAATCGGTTGGGTACGCGCAGCGTGACCACGGCACCGAGTTCACCCCGGTCGGTGAATTCGGCCGCAGGCAGCGGGCGGATCCAGGTGTTGAATTGTTGTTCGGGCAGCTCGGCCGCGAGGCGTTCGCAGCCGCGCTGCCAAAGGTCAGCGCTCATTTGTGGAAAAGTTCTTCTGTGGAGCGGCCGAATTGTACGGGGCGAAGGCTGATCGGGGCCAGTTATCCACAGATTGATTTAGGGGTGGAAAAGCCCCGCACAGCAGCGACTCTGCGTGCAAGTCGTTGACGCAGAAGGGTGTTTTTGGTGTAATAGTGGGTTTCCCGGAGCCCCGAGCGCTTTTGACACGCCGCGTACCGTGTGTGCGTACTGTGTTGGTGGCGCCGCGATGCAGGCGAAGCAGCCAGCGCGGCTGTCTTCACGCCGGCCAGCACGCTGGCCGCAGAAGGCCCACGCACCGGGGCCCGTCAAAACGACCTATCAGACAGAGTTGGAAAGATCATGAAACGCACCTACCAAGCCTCCAAAGTTCGCCGTGCTCGCACGCATGGCTTTTTGGTTCGCATGAAGTCGCGCGGGGGTCGTGCAGTGATCAACGCACGCCGCGCCAAGGGCCGCAAGCGCCTGGCCGTCTGAGGCCAATCCTCCCTGCCGCGACTCGCGCCCCGCCCGATCAACGGATGAGCGGCTCTGCCGCACCGACCCCGTGATTGGCCACCTGTTGCGATCTGCCGATTTCGAGCGCGTGCTGCGCACCCGGTCACGGGCGAGCAGCACGCATTTTGCCGTCCACCATTTGCAGGACCGCCCAAGCCGCCCGCATAAACCGGCGGCCGCGAAGCCGGCGGAGGCATTTTCCAGCGAGTTATCAACAGGTGATGCACCAACGATGGTCATGCCTGTGGATGACTTGCCGTCATGCGCAGAACTTGGTTTCTGGTTGGGGGCGGTCGTGCCCAAGCGGCATGCCCGTCGCGCGGTGACACGAACGCTCCTGAAGCGGCAGATTCGTGCCGCGGTCGCGGCGCGTGCCGGTGGCTTGCTGGGTGGCTTGTGGGTCGTGCGCTTGCGCGCACCCTTCGACAAGGCCAAGTTTCCGAGCGCGGCTTCCGAGGCGCTCAAGCTCTGTGCACGCGACGAGCTTGAAGGCCTGCTCGTTGCAGCAGCCCAGCGCGCCTCGCCACGCTGAAGCAGCCGGTGCCTGCAAGATGACTGCCGCCTCCAGATTGAACTTGCCACAGCGGGCACTCACATCGATGGTTCGTGCCTACCGGTACTTCCTGAGCCCCTGGTTGGGCAGTGCGTGTCGATTCGAGCCCACTTGTTCTGCCTATTCCTTGCAGGCCATCGACGCGCACGGCGCCGCTGCCGGCGCTTACATGACACTGCACCGCCTGGCCCGCTGTCACCCATGGTGCGCGGGCGGGCACGACCCGGTATCTGCGCTGCCGCCAGCGCTGTTCAGATCGTTCACCACCGGCGCCGCCGCGCGCGCCGGTGCCCCAGCCACCCCTCCGACCGACCACAAGACTTCCCCATGACCGATATGCGCCGCACCCTGCTGTGGGTGGTGTTCTCCATGTCCCTGTTCCTGATCTGGGACGCCTGGAACAAGCACAACGGGCAACCGTCGCTGTTCAGCCCGGCGCCCGCCAAGGTGGCGCCAGCGGGCGCAGCGCCGGCCACGGCGAGCTTGCCGGCGCCCACCACAGGCACGGCGGCACCTGGCTCTGCGCCCGGAGCCGTGCCGGCCACAGCGCCGCCGGTGGTGTCGGAACAGGTCACGATCACGACCGACCTGGTGAAGGCCACGCTGCGCAGCGAAGGTGGCACGCTGAGCCGCGTCGAGCTGCTCAAAGAGCCCGAGCACGTCCAGAAGCAGTGGTACGAGCCGCTCGTGGCCTTGTTCAGCGCGGGCGGGGCCACGGCTGCCACCGACAAGCCCAACGTGACCCTGCTCGAAGAATCGCGGGACCGTTTCTACGTGGCGCAAACCGGCCTGATCCCGGCCGCCGGTGGCACCGGGCTGCCGAACCACCACACCGTGATGACGCTGGTGCCGGGCGAGCGCACGCTCAAGGCGGGTGAAAACACGCTGCAGGTGAAGTTCGAGTCGCCCGTGGTCGGCGGGCTCAAGGTGGTGAAGACCTACACCTTCAAGCGTGGCGACTATGTGATCGATGTGAGGAACGAGGTCGTCAACGAATCGAGCGCGCCCATCACACCGCGGCTTTACCTTCAGCTGGTGCGCGACGGCATTGCGCCGCCGGGCGAATCGAGCGTCTATTCCACCTTCACCGGCCCGGCCATCTACGACGACACGGCCAAGTTCCACAAGATCGACTTCAAGGCGATCGAAAAGCGCGCCGCCGAAGACAAGCCCGACCACGCGGTCAACGCCGACAACGGCTGGGTCGCGATGGTGCAGCACTACTTCGCCTCGGCCTGGTTGATCGACAAGGCCGACGGCACGAAGCAGCCGCGCGAGTACTTCACCGACAAGCGCGACGTGATCAACCCGGCCACCAACGCAACAGCGCACGTCTACTCGGTCGGCATGTTCGTGCCGCTCGGCGAGCTGGCGCCCGGCGTCAGCAAGACCTTCGACGCACGCCTGTTCGTCGGCCCGCAGGAAGAGGCCAAGCTCGCCCAGCTGGCACCGGGCCTGGAGCTGGTGAAAGACTACGGCATCTTCAAGATGCTGGCCGAGCCGCTGTTCTGGCTGCTCACGCAGTTGCACAAGATCCTGGGCAACTGGGGCTGGTCGATCGTCGGCCTGGTCGTGCTGCTGAAGATCGCGTTCTACTGGCTCAATGCCAAGGCCTACGGCTCGATGGCCAAGATGAAGGCGGTGAACCCGAAGATCACCGAAATGCGCGAGCGGCTGAAAGACAAGCCGCAGCAGATGCAGCAGGAAATGATGCGCATCTACCGCGAAGAAAAGATCAACCCGCTCGGCGGCTGCCTGCCGATCTTCGTGCAGATGCCGTTCTTCATCTCGCTGTACTGGGTGCTGCTCTCGACCGTCGAGATGCGCGGTGCGCCGTGGATCGGCTGGATCACCGACCTCTCGGCCAAAGACCCGTACTTCATCCTGCCGATCCTGATGACGCTGACCAGCCTGCTGCAGACCTGGCTGAACCCGACCCCGCCCGACCCGGTGCAGGCGAAGATGATGTGGTTCATGCCGCTGATCTTCTCCGTGATGTTCTTCGTGTTCCCGTCGGGCCTGGTGCTTTACTGGCTGACCAACAACATCCTGTCGATCGCGCAGCAGTACGTGATCAACAAGCGGCTCGGGGTGCTCGGCAAGTAGTTCGCCGCGCACTCTGCGACACCTGTGCCCCGCTTGACGCGGGGCATTTTTGTTTGGGGCGCTGCGCGAGAATCGAAGCATGTTGCCACGCCACCAAGACCCCATCGTTGCCGTCGCCACGGCCAGCGGGCGCGGCGCGGTCGGCATCGTGCGCGCCTCGGGGCGCGAACTCGGCACGTTGATCCTCGCTCTGTGCGCGCGCCCGCTCGAAGCGCGCCGGGCAACCTACCTGCCCTTTACCGACGGGGTTGGCGGCGTCATCGACCAAGGCCTGGCGATCCACTTCCTGGCGCCGCATTCCTACACGGGCGAAGACGTGCTCGAGCTGCAGGCCCACGGCGGGCCGGTGGTGCTGCAACTGCTGCTCGCGCGCTGCCTCGAGGCCGGGGCAGGCATCGGCCTGCGCCTGGCCGAGCCCGGTGAATTCACCGAGCGCGCGTTCCTGAACGACAAGCTCGACCTGGCCCAGGCCGAAGCCGTGAGCGACCTGATCGACGCCAGCACCGAAGCAGCCGCGCGCTCGGCCGGGCGCTCATTGAGTGGCGCCTTCTCGGCCGAGATCAACAGCCTGCGCGACCGGCTCGTCGAGTTGCGCATGCTGGTCGAAGCCACGCTCGACTTTCCCGAAGAAGAGATCGACTTCCTCGAGAAAGCGAACGCCCGCGGCCGGCTCCGGGCGGTGAGTGCGAGCGTGGGCGCCGTGCTCGACCGCGCGCACCAAGGTGCGCTGCTGCGCGAAGGCATCACGGTCGTGATTGCCGGCCAGCCCAACGTCGGCAAGAGCTCGCTGCTGAACGCACTGGCCGGTGCCGAGCTGGCCATCGTCACGCCCGTTGCCGGCACCACACGCGACAAGGTCAGCCAGACGATCCAGATCGAAGGCGTGCCGGTGCACGTGATCGACACCGCGGGCCTGCGCGACTCCGACGACGAAGTCGAGCGCATCGGCATCACGCGCAGCTGGAGCGCGATCGACGCCGCCGATGCTGTATTGTTCCTGCACGACCTCACCCGCCTCGGCGAGCCTGCCTATGCTGCTGGCGAAGAGCGCATCGAAAGCCGCTTGCCGCGCACGCTGCTGCAAGCGAACCGCCTGCTGCATGTGTTCAACAAGGCCGACATTGCCGCCGCGCCCATTGCAAGAGAAGGCCTGGCACTTTCCGCGCTGACCGGTACAGGCCTCGCAGCATTGCGCCACAAGC
Source organism: Burkholderiales bacterium (assembly GCA_039930465.1). Taxonomy (GTDB): domain Bacteria; phylum Pseudomonadota; class Gammaproteobacteria; order Burkholderiales; family Burkholderiaceae_C; genus LMDS01. Next base: position 7,587 of record JBDTTU010000045.1, on the reverse strand, counting down.
TGCTCGAACTCGCTGGCTGGCATGAGCAACCCGAAGGCGTGTTCACTGCGCGCACGCGCCACGTGCAGGCGCTGCGCCGCACCGCCGAACACCTGCAGCGCGCCGAAACTCAAGCCGCACGCGCCGACGCCGCGCTCGACCTGCTGGCCGAAGAGCTGCGCCTGGCGCACGACGCACTCGGCGAGATCACCGGCGTGTTCACACCCGACGATCTGCTCGGCGAGATCTTCAGCCGCTTCTGTATCGGGAAATAAGACCGCGCCCGGTCGGTCTCGCAGACAACCACGGCAGCAGTGCGTCCAACACAAGCCAATTTTTGCGCGCGCGGGGGCCTACCTGCAAGATCTGACAGTTGGCAGACCCCTGCGTTCACTGTTCAAATTGAACCTGTCACGTCTGACAGCCGGCTCGGCTTGTTGGCTGGTGGCCGCGCCTAACGGCGCTGGCACCTCAATATCTTGCGGAACTTGCCAAAGGGCTTGCTCAGGATGTTCAACCTTCGAAACCTCGCGACTCAAGTGTTCTCGACACCAGGCAGGCGCATGGGCTTGCCACGCAGCCCCGGGCTGCGACTTGGGGCCATCGCGAGCCTGATGCTCTGGTTTGCCCTGCCTGTGGCGCAGGCGATGACGACACCAGCGAACTCCCTGGCCGATCTGTCGCTGGAGGAACTGGCCAACATCGAGATCACCTCGGTGTCCCGCCGGCCCGAGCGCCTGAACGACGCCGCCGCGTCCGTGTACGTCATCACGTCGGAAGACATTCGGCGCTCTGGCGCCACGACCTTGGCGGAAGCTTTGCGTTTGGCGCCCAACCTGCAAGTGGCTCAGCTCGATGCGGGTCAATATGCGATCAGCGCACGCGGCTTCAACAACGCGATCGGCAACAAGTTGCTGGTGCTGATCGATGGCCGAACGGTCTACGCTCCCTTTTACTCTGGGGTGCAATGGGACCAACAGGATGTGATGCTCGAGGACGTAGAGAGAATCGAAGTCATCAGTGGTCCGGGGGGAACGCTGTGGGGCACGAACGCCGTCAACGGCGTCATCAATGTGGTCACGCTGCCCACGTCGCAGACGCAGGGTGCCTTGGCAGTCGCCAACGCTGGCAAGCTTGAGTCAGGCGCTTCGTTGCGCTACGGCGGCAGCCTTGAATCGAGCGGGCGCTTCCGCGTTTACGCCAAGGCCTTGCAACTGCAGAACAGCCGAACCGCAGGTGGGGCATCCCTGCCGGACGGCTGGGATCGCGCTCAGGCCGGGTTTCGTGCCGACTGGGGCGGCGCGGGCAACGGCTTCATGCTGCAGGGCGGGGCCTTTCATGCCAAATCCGAGGATCGGGGTTTCTTCGGCCCTTTTGCGCTCGGTGCCGTTCAAGTGTCCGAGGCCAATCTGCTCGGCCAATGGACGCGCCGCCTTGCGAGCGGGGCCGACATCCGTGTGCAGGGCTACTACGATCACTCTGAGCGCGACGATGGCGTTCTCTACAAACCCCAGGAAGACACCCTGGACGTCGAGTTCCAACATGGCGTCCCGCTGGGGCCGCACCGGGTGCTTTGGGGCGCTGGCTATCGCCGTTCGCACAACGACATTCAGCCCGGTGTCTTCTTCGGCTTCGTTCCGGCCACGAGTACACAGACCTGGACCAGCCTGTTTCTGCAAGGCGAACTCAAAGTCACCGATTCAGTGAGCGCGACCGTCGGAAGCCGGCTGGAGCGCAATGACTTCACCGGCACCGAGTTTCTGCCAAACGCACGCTTGGCCTGGAAGTTGTCGAACGACCAACTGTTGTGGGCCGCCGCTTCGCGCGCGATCAGGGCGCCCTCTCGGCTCGACCGCGACATCGTTCTGCCGCCCAACCCGCCTTACATCATCGCCGGGGGGCCTGATTTCGTTTCCGAGGTCGCCAACGTCTACGAACTCGGCTATCGCGCGCAGCCCGTGCGCGAGCTCAGCCTTTCGTTCACCGCGTTCCATCAAGACTGGGACCGGCTCCGCAGCGGCCAGCCTCCGCCGAACGCGCAGGTTCAAAACATGATCGACGGCAGCACTTCAGGGCTTGAGGCATGGTTCCTCTGGGAACCATGGCGTGAGTGGCGTCTGTCAGGGGGCGGGACCACGCTGCACAAGAATCTGCGGCTCAAAGCGGGCAGCACCGACCCGACGGGCCCGAGCGAACTCGGCAACGATCCCGACCACCAGTGGATGCTGCGCTCGTCGTTCACCTTGGAGGAGCGGCACGAGTTCGACCTGACCGTGCGCCGCGTTGCAGCCTTGCCGGCGCCGAGCGTTCCCGCGTACACGGCGGTCGACTTTCGATACGGGTGGCGCATCAGCTCGGCGCTTTCTGTGGCGCTGACCCTTCGCAATGCGCTGGACCCCGCGCACGCCGAATTTGGCGCGGCACCTGGGCGCAGTGAGACAGCGCGCAGCGCGCTGCTGCAGGTGAGATGGGGCTTGTGAAACGACCAATGCCCCGGGAACGCGTGTCCCGCGGGCGCGTGACCGTGCTGGCGGCCATGCTGGTCGCCAGCGTCAGCACGATCTGTTGGGGTCAGGCTTTGCCTTCGGCTTCCGAGAGCCAGGTGAAGGCAGCATTCCTGTATCGGTTCCTCGGCTTTGTCGAATGGCCCGCGCAGGCGTTCGAACGCACCGACAGCCCGCTGGTGATCGGTGTCTTGGGCGCCGATGCCCTCGCCGAAGAACTCGAAGCCGTCGTGGCCGGGCGCGTCGTTCACGGCCACCCGGTCGAGGCGCGCAAGATTCGTCGCGGGGATTCGTTCGCCGGGCTGCATGTGCTGTTTGTCGGTCAGGCTGCGGGCCCGGCCATTTCCAGTCTCATGGGCGCATCGAAAGCAGGGGCGCTGCTGGCAGTCACCGAAACCGAAGAAGCGCTCGCCCAGGGCAGCATGATCAATTTTGTGGTGGTGGACAACAAGGTGCGCTTCGATGTCGCGCCCGGCCTCGCCGAACAACGGAGCCTGAAGATCAGTTCGCGATTGTTGGCGGTCGCCCGACGTGTGCTGGCGAGCCCGTCGTGAACATCGGCACCATGCGTTCGCTCCGAATCAAGCTGATTGGCGTGGTTCTCTTGACCACGTTCGTCGCGCTGGCGGTGGCGCTGACGGCGATGGTCGCCTATGACTTGCGCGCGTATCACAGGTCCTGGAGCGACGACATGAACGCCCAGGCGGAATTGCTGGGCCGGTCTACCGCCGCCGCTTTGACATTCGACGACGCGAAGGCGGCGCATGAGAACCTGAACCTGTTGCGCCTTCGCCCGCAGGTTCGCGCCGCAGCCGTCTATGACGCTCGCGGAACGCTGTTTGCCACCTACGTTGCCAAGGCCGGAGACCCGGGGCCGCCTATCGTTCCTGAGACCGAACAGGTGCAGGTGCGTGATGGCGAACTGTTCGTGTCCCGGCGGATCGTTGAAAACGGCGACACGCTCGGAACATTGTGGCTGCGTGCCGACTACCCGCTGCATGAGCGAATCTTGAGCTACGCGGGCATCGCCCTGGTGGTCATGGTGCTTGCGATGCTGGTCGCGCTGGCGCTTTCGGTCCGACTCCAGCGCCTCGTGACACGCCCCATTCTCGCGGTTGCCGAGATCTCGCGGCAAGCCATTGAGCGGCGCGACTATTCACGTCGTGCTCCGAAGTTGAGCGACGACGAGGTGGGCACGCTGGTCGAGTCTTTCAACGACATGATGGCCGAGATCGAACAACGGACGCAGGCGCTCGAAGCCTCGAACCACGAGAAAGCGCGCGAGGTCGAAGAACGCCGCCAGGCACAACAGGAAGTCATGCAGCTGAACCAGGGCCTGGAGCACCGCGTGTGGGAGCGAACTGCGCAGCTGGAAGCATCGAATCAGGAACTCGCATTGGCAACCGAGACTGCGGAGCGGGCGAACCAGGCCAAGTCCGAGTTCCTGTCCAGCATGAGCCATGAGTTGCGCACACCGCTGAATGCCATCATTGGCTTTGGGCAGTTGCTTGACTCCGACACCTACCCGGTTGCGCCTGAACAAAGAAAAGAATTCACAGGCCACATCGTGCGCGCTGGCAACCATCTGCTGTCGTTGATCAACGAAATTCTCAACCTGGCCCAAATCGAATCGGGCAAATTGACCGTCTCCATCGAGTCGGTGCCGCTCGATGACCTGCTCCAGGATTGCCAGACGATGATGGAGCCGCTGGGCTCCAAACGTGGCGTGTCGCTGCGGTTTCCGACCCACTGCAAACTCAGTGTGGAAGCCGACCGCGTCCGACTCAAACAGGTCCTTCTGAACCTGCTGTCGAATGCGGTCAAATACAACCGGGAGCGCGGCTCCGTGGAGCTGTCTTGCACCTTGGCGGGCGAGGGTCGGGTGCGAATCTCGGTTCAAGATACCGGCATCGGGTTGCGGCCAGAGCAGCTGGAAATGCTCTTTCAGCCCTTCAATCGCCTCGGCCGCGAATCGGGCGACGTGGAAGGCACAGGCATCGGGCTGGTCGTCACCAAGCGCTTGGTGGAGCTGATGGGTGGGACCATCGGCGTCGGCAGCAGCGTTGGCAAGGGCAGTATCTTTTGGCTTGAGTTGGCCGCCTCGCAGCCCGCCACGCAGCCGACGGCCGGCCGTTTGCTTTCGCCCGCGCTCACCACCCACACCGGTTCAGCGGAGCACCCCATTGCAACGGTCTTGTGCGTTGAGGACAACCCTGCCAGCTTGAGGCTCGTCGAAGAAATATTGCGTTCGCGGCCAGACATCCGATTGTTGACGGCATCCGATGGGCGGCTTGGTGTCGAGCTTGCTCGGGCACACCTTCCGCAAGTCATCTTGATGGACAACAACATGCCGTTTCTCACCGGCCGAGAGGCGCAGGCACTCTTGCGGCAAGACCCGGTCACGGCGAACATTCCCGTGATCGCGCTGACCGCCAACGCCATGCCAGACGCCGTGGCGGAGGGGTTGGCCGCCGGCTTCTTCCGCTACCTCACGAAGCCGATCAACGTGGCCGAATTGCTTGAAGCGCTGGACAGCGCGCTCGAATTCGCCAGTGCGAGGGCGCAGTCGGGGGCGGCCGAGAAGCGCCCCGGATGAATCCAGCGCCGGCAGCTCTCTGCGTCCTGTGTCGGCAAGCAAACGCGCCTCGAGAATCGACAGACGGGTGTTGCACGGCGATGGAAGGGCAGGTTGCCGGGCGCTGCGATGTTGTGGTGGCGCGGGTTGCCCGCCGATAATCGGCGCTGCGCAGGGAATCAAAAAAGCGGCCCGCGTTCGCGACGAGGCTGCGACAAGAAGGATGTCGATGGAAATCAACGAGTTGGTGCAGGCGATCCAGACGCTCAACGCGGAAGACGCCTTCCGTGCGCGGCTGAACCTGGAGCAGTGGCGCACCATTGCGCCCTACCTCACCCGGCACGACATTCGCTCCGGCGACCTGCTCATCAAGCAGGGCGACGCCGACCGGTCGATGTATTTTCTGGCGCAGGGCAGCCTGCAGGTGTTCGTCACCGGCGGCCCGCCGGGCAGCAACCGCATCGCTATTCTGCGGGCTGGCTCGGTGGTGGGTGAGCCGGGTTTGTTCGGCGAAACCGCGCGCATGGCCAACGTCGAAGCCATGACACCGTGTGTGGTGTGGGCGCTGCGTGGCCCGCGCCTCGAAGAGCTGGCGCAGCGGTCGCCGGCACTCGCGCTCGAACTGCTGCGCACCGCCGGTTCAGTGATGGCCACGCGCATGCGCGCCAACCTCGCGAAGCAGACGCCTTTCAGCTGACGCGTATATCAGCTGCGCCCGAGCAGCTTGGCTTCGGCCAGCGCCAGCGGTTCGGGCAAGCCCGACAACACCAGCGTGTCGCCTGCGGCCAGCACCAGAGCGTCGTCGGGCACGGTCACGGCGCCGGCCGCGTGGCGCACTGAAACCACCGTCACACCCACCGCATGCAAGGCCTGATCGGCCAGCGTCTGGCCCAGGTGGCTGCCCGCTGCGGGCAGCGTGACACTGAGCAAGCGCGCGGTCTGCAGTTCGTCGACGGTATCGTCGTCGGCGCCGTGGAAATAACCGCGCAGCAGGCCGTAGCGCGCGTCGCGCTGCTCTTGCACGACGCGGATCACACGCCGCATCGGCACACCCACGAGTGCCAGCGCATGGCTTGCGAGCATGAGTGAACCTTCGATCGCTTCGGGCACCACTTCGGTGGCGCCAGCGGCGCGCAGGCGTTCGATGTCGCTGTCGTCGATGGTGCGCACGATCACCGGCACTTTCGGCGCGTGCTCCTGCACCTGGCGAAGAATCTTCAACGCCGAGGGTGTGTCGTGGTAACTCACCACCACTGCGCTGGCGCGTGCCAGGCCCGCGGCCATCAGGCTTTGCAGGCGCGCTGCATCACCGAACACCACGCTCTGCCCGGCGGCGGCGGCCTGGCGCACGCGGTCGGGGTCGAGGTCGAGCGCCATGTAAGGAATGCGCTCACCGTCGAGCAGGCGCGCCAGGTTCTGCCCGCTGCGGCCGTAGCCGGCAATGATGATGTGGGCTTCGGCGTTGATCGAGCGCTTGGCGATCGAGGTCATCGCCACCGATTGCATTAACCAGTCGCTGGCGCTCAGCCGCATCACGATGCGGTTGCTGTACAGGATGAGGAACGGCGTGGCGAGCATGCTGAGCACCATGCTCGCCAGCACCGGGCTGACCCAGAGCGGGTTGATCAATTCCTGCTCGGCGCCGAGCGTCAGCAGCACGAAGCCGAATTCGCCGGCTTGCGCCAGATACAGGCCGGTGCGCAGCGCCACGCCCGGCGCGGCGCCGAACAGCCGCGCCAGCCCCGAGACCAGCACAAACTTGGCGAGCACCGGCAGCAGCGTCAGCAACAGCACCAACGCCCATTGATCGAGCACCGGCCGCCAGTCGAGCTTCATGCCGATGGTGATGAAGAACAGGCCCAGCAGCACGTCGTGGAACGGCCGGATATCGGTCTCGACCTGGTGTTTGTATTCGGTCTCGGCGATCAGCATGCCGGCCAGGAAAGCGCCCAGTGCGAGCGACAAGCCGAAGTGTTCGGTCAGCCACGCCAGCCCGAGCGTGACCAGCAGCAGGTTCAATACGAAGAGCTCTTCGCTCTTGCGCCGCGCCACGATCGTGAGCCACCAGCGCATCACCTTCTGGCCGCCGACCAGCAGCACGCCGAGCAGCAGCGTCGCCTTGAGCGTGGCCCAGGCGAGCGACGTGGCCATGTCGACACCGCCCGAGTTGAGCGCCGGAATCAACACCAGCAGCGGCACCACGGCCAGATCCTGGAACAGCAGCGCGCCCATCACGCGGCGGCCGTGTTCGCTTTCCAGCTCGAGCCGGTCGGCCATCATCTTCACGACGATGGCCGTGCTCGACATCGCCATCGCGCCGCCCAGCACCAGCGAGCCGCGCCACGACAGCTCCCAGGGCCGCCCGGTGAAAGAGAACAACCACGTCAGCAAGAAGTGCCCGGCCACCGAGCCGGCGATCGTGAGCAGCACCTGCGCCAGGCCCAGGCCGAACACCAGCTTGCGCATGCTCTTGAGCTTGGGCAGGTTGAACTCGAGGCCGATCACGAACATCAGGAACACGACGCCGAA
>JBDTTU010000044.1:0-35263 GCA_039930465.1 Burkholderiales bacterium | reverse complement strand
GCCGTTCGGCAAGCTGATCGTCAAGGTCAAGCCCGAGATCATCCGCATGAACCACCCGTTGATCCGGCCGCAGAACGAGCGCGCGCCGGCGGTCGACGCGAAGACGCTGGCACGCTGGCTCGATGCGGGGCACGATGACCACGGCCGCACTGTGGTCACACTCGATACGCGCAATGCCTTCGAGGTCGACCACGGTCGCTTCAAGGGCGCACACGACTGGCGCATCACCAAGTTCAGCGACTTTCCCGAAGCGCTGCTGGCACACCGCGCCGAGCTCGAAGGCAAGACCGTGGTGAGCTACTGCACCGGTGGCATCCGCTGCGAAAAGGCGGCGCTGCTGATGCAGGAAATGGGTGTGGGCAACGTGCTGCAACTCGAAGGCGGCATCCTGCAATATTTCAAGGAGGTGGGTGGCCGGCACTTCGAAGGGAATTGTTTCGTCTTCGACGAGCGCGCGGCATTGTCTGACACACTCGCGCCGACCGGCCCGCTATAACCAGCCGCATGAAGACCAACCCGCACTCCGCGCCCCTGCCCGCAGGCCCGCTCACGCGCGCCTTCGCCGAGGTGCGGCAGGCCACGTTGACCCTGGCCGCACCGCTTTCACCCGAAGACTGCCAGGTGCAGTCGATGCCCGACGCCAGCCCGACCAAGTGGCACCTCGCGCACATCACCTGGTTCTTCGAGACCTTCATCCTCGAACGGTTCGAGCCCGCGTTCAAGCCCTTCGACGCGAGCTTTCGCGTGCTGTTCAACAGCTACTACCAGGGTGTGGGCGAGATGCACCCGCGTGCGCAGCGCGGGCTGATCACGCGGCCCACGCTCGCCGAAGTGCTGCGCTACCGCGCCGATGTGGATGCGCGCGTGCAGCGGCTGCTGGTGTCCAGAGCCGACGACCCCGCGCTCAGCGAACTCGTCACGCTCGGCCTGCACCACGAGCAGCAGCACCAGGAACTGCTGCTGACCGACATCAAGCACGCGCTCAGCTTCAATCCACAGCACAAGGCCTATGCGAAGCGCTGGCCCATGACAACCGTGCGGGCCCAGCCGCTGCGCTGGCTCGGCTTCGACGGCGGGCTGATCGAACACGGCTTCGACCGAGCGCGCGACGGTGCGTTCGGCTTCGACAACGAAAGCCCGCGCCATCGCACCTACACGGCGCCGTTCGCGCTGGCTTCACGGCCGGCCACCTACGGCGAGTACCTCGCGTTCATCGACGACGGCGGATACCGTCGCCCCGAACTGTGGCTCTCGATGGGCTGGGACTGGGTGCGCAGCGGCCAACGCAGCGCGCCGCTCTACTGGCACCAGACCGACGGCGTGTGGCTCAACCACACGCTGCAAGGCCAGGTCGAAATCGACCCGCGCACGCCGGTGTGCCACCTCAGCTACTTCGAAGCCGATGCATTTGCCCGCTGGGCCGGCGAGCGGCTCCCGACCGAAGTCGAATGGGAATTCGCCGCGCGCAGCCTGCGCACACCGCAGCACGCGAACTTCGCGAACCGCGGCGCATTCCATCCGCTTCCCGCGGCCGACGCAAGCAGCGACGAGCCGCTGCAGATGTTCGGAGACGTGTGGGAATGGACGCAGTCGTCGTACAGCCCTTACCCCGGTTACCGCGCACCGAGCGGCGCGGTCGGCGAATACAACGGCAAGTTCATGTGCAACCAGTACGTGCTGCGTGGCGGCTCGTGCGCCACGCCGGCCGGCCACGTGCGGGCGAGCTACCGCAATTTTTTCCCGCCGGAAGCGCAGTGGCAATTCAGCGGCGTGCGCCTGGCGCGCGACGTTTGAAGCTCACGAGTTCAACACGCTCAACACCTCGGAGCGGAATTCACGCTGGTACAGGATGTAGACGACGCCGATCGTCGCCACCAGGAACACGATCGGCGAGAAGAACCAGCCAATCGCCGCGAACGCGAAGTAGTAACCACGCAGCCCGTCGTTGAAGGTCTCTGCCGCCAGGCCGACGATGCGCCCCGCCTTGTCGGCAAACGCTTCGCGCGACAACCCCTCGGAAATGAAACGTTTGGCCTCGGGCGCCGCGGCCACCAGCAGTGCGCCGAAGGTGTACTGCCGCATCGACCACGTGAAGCGAAAGAACACGTAGACGAAGATGCCGAGCAGCAGGATCAGCTTCAGGTCGAAGATCAGCGTGGTGGTGCGGGCTGCGAACGGCAGATCGCGCACCAGTTCGTTGGCCTTGTCAGTGCCCAGCACCGCGAGCAGGCCACCAATGATCAGGATCGTGGTCGACGCGAAGAACGACGGACTGGTCGACAGGTTCTGGATCACCACACCGTCGATCACCCGCACTTCGCGGTAGGTCGCCTGCAGCATCCATTCGCGGCGCACGGCGTTGGTGGTGCCCAGCACCGATCGGTGGGAGTCGGCACGCTGGCGCGCAAAGTGCGCATAACCAGCCCAGCTGCCAAAAAAAACGACCACCGCCGCCCAGTCGATCCAGGGCAGCAGGGTCAGGACCTTGAAAGTCATTTCCATGGGCGGAAATGTAGCAAGCCGCGGGCCGGTGCCCGCGCGTTTCTCAGCGTGCGAACTTCGAAGCGACTTCGGCCACGCGCGCGCCGAACTGTTTCGCTGTTTCCAGGTCACCCGGCAGCATTTCATCAGGGCTCGCATCCGACGGGCTTTGGGCCATCGCGCCCGCGAACGAACCGACGTAGTTCAAATCGTTGCGCGTGGCCGCCTTGGCGTTGCTCGGCATCATGCCGGTGCCGACCCAGATCATGCTGTGCTGCTGAGACAGTGTGAACAGGTAGTGCAGGGTCGAGAGCTTGTCGCCGTTCATCGTGGCGGAGTTCGTGAAGCCAGCCGCGATCTTGTTCTTCCAGGCTTGCGAAAACCACGGCTTGCTCGATGCGTCGGCAAACTTCTTGAACTGCCACGACACGCTGCCCATGTAGGTCGGCGAGCCGAAGATGATGGCGTCGGCGACCGCGAGCGTGGTCCACTGCGCTTCGGTCAGGTTGCCTTCGGCATCGACGGCGATCAACTCGGCGCCAGCGCCTGCCGCCACCGACTCGGCCAAACGTTTGGTGTGGCCGTAGCCGCTGTGGAAAACAACTGCGATCCTGGACATGTGAACTCCTTTGTTTTGGGGTTTTGCGAGCGACGAATCACTTCGCGCGCTTGGCATCGAGGCTGATGGCACCGGCGCCGAACGCGGCCAGCACCAACATGCCGCCAGCCACCGAGATGTTCTTCATGAACAGCAGCTGCTGCATCATTTGCTGGTCGGCCGGCAGGTTCCAGAACGCGTGGAAGATGAAGCTCGCCAGCAAGGTGAAGCCGGCCAGCGCCAGTGCGGCCCAGCGTGTGTAGAAGCCGAACACGATGGCCAGGCCGCCGCCGACTTCGGCAACGATCGACAGCGCCGCCAGCAGCGCGGGCGCCGGCAGGCCCTTCGAGCCGATGTAGCCGACCGTGCCAGCGAAGCCGGCGATCTTGCTGAAGCCCGCCAGCACGAACATCAGGGCCAGCAGGACGCGGCCGACGAGGGCCAGGGGGTTTTGCAGGTTGTTGAGCACGGAAATCCTCTTTTTGTTGATTGAAAGGTGAAAGGGAAAGGGAAGAAAAAATCAATGAAGATCGAACACGATCACTTCGGCATCCACGCCGTTGGCGATTTCGAGTGCCGCTTCGTTTTCGATCCGCAGCGCGTCGCCCGCCTGCAGGTGCTGGCCGTTGATGTCGAGGCTGCCGTGCACCATGTGCACATAAGCCTTGCGGGCAGGGTCGAGTTCCTGATTGAGTGCTTGCCCGGCACCGAACAGGCCGCTGTAGATCGACGCGTCGGCGTGAATCGTCACCGAGCCGTCGCGGCCATCGGGTGAGGCCACGAGGCGCAGCGTGCCGCTCTTCGAGCCGGCATCGAAGTGCTTCTGCTCGTAGCTGGGCTCAATGCCACGCTGGTTCGGCTCGATCCAGATCTGCAGGAAGTGCGTGGTGTCTTTCGGCGCATGGTTGAACTCGGAGTGACGCACACCCGTGCCGGCACTCATGCGCTGCACGTCACCGGGGCGGATCACGCCCGCCACTGCGGCACCGGCCTGGCCGTTGCCCATGCTGTCTTTGTGCGCCAGCTCGCCGCTCAGCACATAACTCACGATCTCCATGTCGCGGTGGCCGTGCGTGCCGAATCCCGTTCCGGGGGCGATGCGGTCTTCGTTGATGACCCGCAGGTTGCCGAAGCCCATGTGCTTCGGGTCGTGGTAGTCGGCGAATGAAAAGCTGTGGAAGCTCTTGAGCCAACCATGGTCGGCAAAGCCTCGTTCGTTCGACTTGCGCAGTGTGAGCATCGGGGCACCTCTTTCGATGAAGCGACTGTAGGTGCGGCACATTGCCTCACGGTGCGGCGCACGTTGAAGTGATCGTTCAAATAAAATGAACGTCTTTTCTTCTCACCTTGCCCATGCCCGACAGCCGCAACGTTCTCACGCCCGACGCTCTTTCGATGATGGACGTGATTGCCCGCACCGGCAGTTTCGCTGCCGCGGCACGCGAACTCGGCAAGGTGCCGTCGTCGCTCACCTACAGCGTGCGCCAACTCGAAGACGCGTTGGACGTGCTGCTGTTCGACCGCCGCTCACGCCAGGCCCGCCTGACCCCCGCCGGTGAAGAGCTGCTGAGCGAAGGCCGCCGGTTGCTGGAACAGATGGACGCCGTGACACACCGCGTCAAGCGCGTGGCGACCGGCTGGGAAACGCAGTTGAGCGTGTCGGTCGACGGCGTGCTCTCACGCGTCACGATGTTCGAGCTGTGCGAGGCGTTCTATGCGCTCGACCCGCAACCCGCCGCACCACGGGCCGCCGACGGTGCCGCGTTGCCGGCCACGCTCGGCAGCCCGGGCACGCGGCTGCGCTTGCGCACCGAGGTGATGTCGGGCACCTGGGAGGCACTGGTCTCGGGCCAGGCCGACCTCGCGATCGGCGTGGGCATGGACCGCACACCCTCGGCCGGATTGCAGATCAAGGAACTCGGCTCGCTCGAGTTCGTGTTCGCGGTGGCGCCGCACCACCCGCTCGCGGCGTGCGGCGCGCCCATCAGCGACCTGGAGTTGATTCGGCACCGCGCCGTGGCCGTGGCCGATTCGGCACAACGCCTGACGCCGTTGACCGTCAACCTGCTGCCCGGCCAGGATGTGCTCACCGTGAGCAGCATGCAGCTCAAGATCGAAGCGCAGTTGCGTTGCATGGGGTGCGGCTTCGTGCCCGAGCCGCTGGCACGCGAGCACATTGCCGCCGGGCGGCTCGTCGTCAAGCCGGTGCACCGCGGCGCCCATGCCGTACGGCTCGCGTACGCCTGGCGTACACCGGTGAGCAGCGCTCCGGGTGCGGCGCGCAAGCCGCAGCTCGGCCTGGCGCTGCGCTGGTGGCTGGGCCAGTTGGAAAGCCCGGCCACGCGCAAGGCATTGCTGGACCGGCACACGCAAATGCCGCTCGCAGGCATGTGAGCGAATCGGCCGGAACAGTGCACACCCGCGTGGCTTACATCGGCCGCTTCGCCCCGTCGCCCACCGGCCCGTTGCACGCGGGCTCGCTGGTGGCCGCGCTCGCTTCGTGGCTCGACGCGCGGGCCCACAGCGGGCGTTGGCTGGTGCGCATCGAAGACGTGGACACACCCCGCTGCGTGCCGGGCGCGGCCGAGCACATTCTGGTTCAGCTCGCAGCCTGTGGGCTGGTGGCCGACGAAGCGCCGGTCTGGCAGTCGAGGCGAGGCGGCCTGTACCAGGCGGCGCTCGATCGGCTGATCGGCACGGCATGGGCCTACCCCTGCGGCTGCACGCGCAACGACATCGAACAAGTGCTGCGATCACAAGGCCACGCGCGAACACGCCACCACGAGCTCGTATACCCCGGAACCTGCCGAGGCGGCCTGCACGGCAAGCCGGCGCGCGCGACGCGTTTGCTGGCGGCTGTGTCGCCTTCAGAGCCGAACCACGCCGTGCTTGTCGACTGGCACGACCGCCGCTTGGGCGCACAGCAGCAAGACCTGACGAACGCGGTCGGCGACTTCGTGCTCAAGCGCGCCGACGGCCTCTGGGCCTACCAGCTTGCGGTGGTCGCGGACGACGCGGCGCAGGGCGTCACGCACGTCGTGCGCGGCGAAGACCTGGCACACAACACGCCGAGGCAGATCCACCTGCAGCGCTGCCTCGGCCACACCACGCCGGCCTACTTGCACGCGCCGCTGGTGCTCGGCCCGAACGGCGAAAAGCTCTCGAAGCAGAACGGCGCGCTGGCGCTGGCGCTCGAGCAACCGCTGCTGGCGTTGCGCGAAGCGGGCGCAGTGCTCGGCGTGTGCGTTGACGGCACGAATGTTGCGCAATGGCTCGCAGCAGCCGTCGAGGTGTGGCGCAAGCGTTGGCCCACCTGAAACTGAACGCAGGGCTGGCATGATGCCGAACCTGATCGACCCACTCACAGAAAGGCTCCCCATGAACACCACCGCTTCCGGACTGCAATTCGAAGACACCGTGGCCGGCACCGGCGCCACCGCGCAAGCCGGCCAGCAGGTTTCGGTGCATTACACCGGCTGGCTCTACAACGACGCCGTCAAGGGTGCCAAGTTCGATTCCAGCAAGGACCGCAACGACCCGTTCGAGTTCGGCCTCGGCGCCGGCATGGTCATCAAGGGCTGGGACGAAGGCGTGCAGGGCATGCAGGTCGGTGGCACGCGTGTGCTGGTGATCCCACCCGAACTCGGTTACGGCGCGCGTGGTGCGGGTGGCGTGATTCCGCCGAACGCGACGCTGATGTTCGAGGTGGAATTGTTGCGCGTCTGAAGCCCCACATGTCGGTCCAGTACGAGATCGTCCACACGACGATCTACCACTACCAGCAGCCTGTGAGCTTCGGCGAGCACAGGGTGATGTTCCGCCCGCGCGACAGCCACGACCTGCGCGTGCTCGCCACCGACCTCGAGGTGAGCCCCGAGTGCATGGTGCGCATGATCCAGGATCCGCACTCGAACTCGGTGGCGCTGGTGCAACCGCTCGAATCGGCGACCGAACTGAAGATCGTCTGCAGCTTCACGATCGAACACGCGCACACCAACAACCTGGAGCTGCCGCTGGCGCCCACCGCCGAAGTGTTCCCGTTTCCCTACAGTGTGGAAGAGCGTTTTGACCTCGAACACTACCTGCGGCCGCACCACGACGACCCGGGAGGGCACCTCACCGCCTGGGCGCGCCAGTTCATCCGCACCGACGGGTTGACCGGCACGCGCGACCTGCTCGTCAAGATGAACCAGTTCATTCGTGACAACTTCGGCTACGCCGCGCGCGACGAACAGGGCACACAAACGCCGCAGGAAACACTCAAGCTCAGCACCGGCTCGTGCCGCGACTTCGCGTTGCTGATGATGGAAGCGGTGCGCCGCCTGGGCATCGCCACGCGCTTCGTCTCGGGCTACCTGTACGACCCGGCGCTCGACGGTGCCGACGGCACGGTCACGGTCGGTGCCGGGGCCACGCACGCGTGGTTGCAGGCCTACCTGCCGGGCGCGGGCTGGGTGCCGTTCGACCCCACCAACAACCTGCTCGGCGGCAACCAGCTGATCCGCGTGGGCGTGGCGCGCGACCCCTCGCAGGCGGCGCCGATTTCCGGCAGTTGGTACGGTGAGAACGGCGACTATCTGGGCATGACCGTCAACGTGGCGGTGCATCGGCTCTGAGGGCCGCGCGCCGTCGCCTTCGGAGCCGCAGGAAGCCGCCCACAAAAAAGCCCGCTGACGCGGGCTTTTTTTCGAGCTTCAGCGGCTGAAGCCACCCGGGCGCGGGCGTTGCGGCTTGAACGGGCCCTTGCCAGCCGGAGCACCCGGCTTGCGCGGTGCGAAGCCACCTGCCTTGTGGTCGATGCGGCCGGCGCTCGGGGCGCGGTCGAACGGGCTGCGTTGCACGTCACCCCCCATCGGCGGGCGCGGCTGCTCGAAGCGGTTGCCGTCACGGTCGCCGAAGTTGCGGTCGCCGGCACTGCGGTCGAACGGAGCCCGGTCACGCGGCGCAAAACCTTCGTTCTGGCGCGGTGCGAACGGCTTCTTGCCGAAGCTCTTGGACGGGCCGTAACCCGGCTTGCCGAACGGCTTGCCACCGAAGCGGCCGGCCGGAGCGCCTTCACTGCGCATCGCGAACATCTTGGGCTCGGGGGTCTTGGGCTCGAGGCCTTCGACCACGGCCACCGGAATGCTCTGCGTGGTGAACTGCTGGATGCGGCGGATCATGCCCACATCCATGCGTTCGCCGAGCGTGATCGCCAGGCCGTTGCGGCCGGCACGGCCGGTGCGGCCGATGCGGTGCACATAGTCTTCGGCTTTCATCGGCAGGCCGTAGTTGATCACATGGCTGATCGTCGGCACGTCGATGCCGCGCGCGGCCACGTCGGTCGCCACGAGGATCTTCAGCTGCTGGTTGCGCAAGCCTTGCAACACGCGGTTGCGCCGGCCTTGCGGGTGGCCGCCGTGCAGCGATGCCACGTGGTGGCCCATGTCGGCCAGGCGGTCGGCGAGCCAGTCGGCATCACGCTGCGTGCTCGTGAACACGAGTGCCTGTTCCATTTCCTTCTGGGTCAGGATGTGGTCGAGGATCGCGTTCTTGTGGTTGACGTTGTCGGCCCAGTGCAGGCGCTGCTCGATGTTCTCGTGCGTGTCGGTGTGCGAAGCAACGTCGATGCGCTTCGGGTCGCGCAGCAGGTTCTGCGCCAGGCGCCCCACGTGGCCCGCGAAGGTGGCGCTGAACATCAAGGTCTGGCGCGCGGCGGGAATGGCGTCAGAGATGGTGTTGATGTCGTCGATGAAGCCCATGTCGAGCATGCGGTCGGCTTCGTCGAGCACCAGCATCTCGACGTTTTCGAGCACGGCCTTGCCGGTCTGCAGGTGGTCGAGCAGGCGGCCGGGGGTCGAGATCAGGATGTCGAGCGGCCCACGCAAGGCAGCGATCTGCGCCGGGTACGGCACGCCACCAACGACGGTCGCGACGCGCAGGCCCTGCACGAAGCGGCCGTAGGTAGCAGCGGCCTTGGCCACTTGCATCGCCAGCTCACGGGTCGGGCACAGCACGAGGATCCGCGGGCCGTAGATCACGCCACGCTCGCGCTTCACCGAGGTGTCGCTGCGGGCAGCGAGCACACGTTGCAGCGCGGGCAAGATGAAGGCTGCGGTCTTGCCGCTGCCGGTGCTGGCCGAGACCATCAGGTCTGCGCCTTCCAGCGCAGGCGGGATCGACTGGCTTTGCACTTCGGTGGCGGCGTCGTAGCCGGAGGCGGCAACAGCTTTGGTCAGGGCTTCATTCAGGCCCAATGTTTCGAAACTCATGGTCTTCAGATCTCACATACACGGCGCCGCCGCACGCCACTCGTGGTGGGCGCGCGAACAAAGCGCCTGCCGACACATCAATGTGCCGACAGATAAGTCGCTGGGGAGAAGGTCCGAACCAGCGCCATGAACTGGGGCTGGACCTCGGGAACAGTCAAAGCGACGGCATCGCCGCCAACCATTCCCGAAAGCTTGAAAGCTCGCGGTGTTCGAACAAGCCGCACGTCGCGCCGAATGCGCTTCTCGTGGGAAGACTCGATGAGGTCAGAGGGGATGAACGAAACGCCGCACCAGATAAATTGCGGCGAAGGTCGGATTCTAGTGCGTATCGGGTTTTCCCGCAAGCAGGTCAGCACATCACCTGGCCAGAAGGTGCTCGCGGTAGTAGGCCAGTTCTTCGATCGACTCGTGGATGTCGGCCAGCGCCGTGTGCGCCTGGGCTTTCTTGAAGCCGGCCAGGATCTCGGGCTTCCAGCGTTTGGCCAGCTCCTTCAGTGTGCTCACATCGAGGTTGCGGTAGTGGAAGAACGCTTCCAGCTTGGGCATGTAGTTCGCCAGGAAGCGCCGGTCCTGGCAGATGCTGTTGCCGCACATCGGCGATGTGCTCTTGGGCACGTAGCGTTTCAGGAATTCGATGACCTGCGCCTCGGCCGAGGTTTCATCGACGGTCGAAGCCTTCACCCGGTCGATCAGCCCGCTCTTGCCGTGCGTTCCCTTGTTCCAGGCGTCCATCGCGTCGAGCGCGGCATTGCTCTGGTGCACCGCGAAGACCGGGCCTTCGGTGCGGTGGTTCAGGTTCGCGTCGGTCACCACGACGGCGATTTCGATGATGCGGTCGGTGTCGGGGTACAAGCCGGTCATCTCGAGGTCGATCCAGACGAGGTTCTGGTCGCTGCTGGCCAGCAATGTCGATGCGGTGGGGGTGTCGGTCATGGGTTTTCTCCTGGCGGGGATTCTCGCAGCCTCGGGCCTTGCAGCGTGCCGGCCGCCCTACACTTCCGCCCATGCAAGCTTCCACCCTGACCCTGCTGTTCGCCGCGGCGCTTCTGGCTTCGCTCGGCGTCAAGTTCTGGCTCGCGACGCGGCAGATGCGTCACGTTGCAGCACACCGCGAAGCCGTGCCGTCCGCGTTCGCCAGCACGATCACGCTCGCCGCACATCAGCGTGCGGCCGACTACACACTGGCCAAGGGCCGCTTCGGGCTGCTGACGATGGCCTTCGGCGCGGCCGTGCTGCTCGGCTGGACCTTGCTCGGTGGCATCGACACCTTGAACGCGGCGCTGCGCGACAGCGTGCAGCCACGCTGGGGCGACATGGCCTACCAGCTCGCGCTGCTGGCGGCGTTCTCGGTGATCGGTGGCCTGCTCGACCTGCCCTTCGAGCTGTACAGCACCTTTCGCATCGAGCAACAGTTCGGCTTCAACCGCATGACCTGGAAGCTCTACGCGGCCGACATGCTCAAGGGCCTGTTCGTCGGCGCATTGATCGGCCTGCCGATCGCCGCGCTGATGCTGTGGATCATGGGTGCGGCGGGGGGCCTGTGGTGGCTGTGGGCCTGGGGCGCGTGGATGGGTTTCAACCTGCTCGTGCTGGTGCTCTACCCGACCGTGATCGCGCCCTTGTTCAACAAGTTCGAGCCGCTGGCCGACGAGTCGCTGAAAGCGCGCGTGCAGGCCCTGATGGCGCGCTGCGGCTTCGCGGCGAAAGGCCTGTTCGTGATGGACGGCAGCAAACGCTCGGCCCACGCCAACGCGTATTTCACCGGCTTCGGCGCGTCCAAGCGCGTGGTCTTCTTCGACACGCTGCTGAACAAACTCTCGCCGGGCGAAGTCGAGGCCGTGCTGGCGCACGAGCTCGGCCACTTCAAGCACAAACACGTCATCAAGCGCATCGCCTCGATGTTCGCGATCAGCCTGGCCGGCTTCGCGCTGCTCGGCTGGCTGTCGACGCAAACCTGGTTCTACGCCGGGCTCGGAGTGCAGCCTTCGGTCGGCGCGCCCAACGACGCGGTGGCACTGCTGCTGTTCCTGCTGGTCACGCCGGTGTTCGGCTACTTCGTCTCGCCGCTGTTCGCCCAGCTCTCGCGCCGCCACGAGTTCGAGGCCGACGCCTATGCCTGCAAACAGGCCAGCGGCAACGACCTGGCCGCCGCGCTTCTGAAATTGCACGAAGACAATGCCTCGACCTTGACGCCCGACCCGGTCTACGTTCGCTTCTACTACTCGCACCCACCCGCGTCGGAGCGCCTGGCCGCGCTGGCGCGAGCCTCGGTGCCCCAACCCGCATGAAACCATGAGCAACCTCTTGCACCAGAAATGCGAGGCGCTCGTCGGCGCCGCGCCAATGAGCGATGCTGCCGTCCACGACCACCTCGCACAGGTCAGCGGCTGGCACCTGAAAGACGGTTCGATCGAGAAGACCTTCTCGTTCAAGAACTACTACGAAACGATTGCGTTCGTGAACGCGCTGGCCTGGATCTGCAACACCGAAGACCACCACCCCGACCTGGCGGTGAGCTACAGCCGCTGTGTGGTGCGCTTCAACACGCACTCGGTCGGCGGCATCTCGATCAATGACTTCATTTGCGCCGCCAAGACCGACGCGCTGGTGGCGTTCATTGCATGAGCACGCCGGGCCGCCCCAAGGGCGAATACCGGAATGCGAAGCATGAAGGCAGCTCAATGAGTTCGCAGCGGTGATCTTGCGTTGAGCCAAGCCATCACGCTCGACCTGGGGCTGGTGGTCGCGGGGCACGGCCGCCACTACATCGTCGAAACGCCAGAAGGAGTTCGTCTCACCTGCCACCCGCGTGGCAAGAAGAGCGACTGCGTGGTCGGCGACCGCGTGCGCTGGCAGGCCTCGGGCGACGAAGGTGTCATTGAACACGTGGAGCCACGCCGCAACCTGCTGTTCCGGCAGGACGAGTGGAAAACAAAATCGTTCGCCGCCAACCTCGACCAGCTGTTGATTCTGGTGGCCGCCGAACCGGTGTTCAGCGAATCGCAACTGGCGCGCGCGCTGATCGCAGCCGAGAGCGCTGGCATCGCGGCGCGCATCGTGCTCAACAAGGCCGACCTGCCGGCGATCGATGCGGCCCGGGCGCGGCTGACGCCCTACTCGGCCATGGGCGTCGAGGTGCTCGAGATGGCGCTGAAGACCCGCGCCACCGAAGCGCGAGCCCTGCTCGACCCGCTGCTCGCTGGCCAAGCCACGCTCGTGCTCGGCCCCAGCGGCACCGGCAAGAGCACCTTGATCAACCTGCTCGCGCCAAGCGCAAAGGCGCAGGTCGGCGAGATCTCGCAGGCGCTGAACTCCGGGCGCCACACGACCACCACCACGCAGTGGTACTGGATCGATGGCGAGCGCCGCACGGCGCTGATCGATTCACCCGGCTTTCAGGAATTCGGCTTGCGCCAGATCGACGCGAACCAGCTCGCTGGCCTGATGCCCGACCTGCGTGTGCACGCCGAGGATTGCAAGTTCTACAACTGCAGCCACCAGCACGAGCCCGGCTGTGGCGTGCGCGCGGCGCTCGAGCGTGGCCTGATCAGCGAGTCGCGCTACCGCATCTACGGCGAGATCCTGGGCGAACTGGTGCAGCGGCGCTGAAGCGCCCGATCAGCCGACCAGGTTGGCCAGCGACAGCAAAGCCAGCAGCAGCATCCACAAGACCACCGAGCGCCACACCAGGCCGACGACGCTGCGCAGGTGGCCTGGCTCGGCCGGCAAACCGGGCGTCGAGCCCTCGGCGAACACCGCTTCGGGCGCGGCACCGGCCTCGAAGGTCTTCGACCTGTCGGGTGTGACCCCGGGTGCGGCAGCGCCGCCGAGCTGCACGCCCACGGCACCGGCCGCCGCGGCCAGGATGATGCCTTCGTTGGGGTGTTTCCACAGCCCCGCGTCGCGGCGCCAGCAGGTCACGGCTTCTTCGAAGTTGCCGACCACCGCGAAGCCGAATGCGGTGAGCCGGGCCGGCACGTGGTCGAGCAGGTTGAACAGGCGCTGCGACAGGTTCATCAGCCGCTCATTCACGGCCGCGTCGATGGTTCGGCTTCTGAATGCCCAGTAACGGCTGGCGTACTCGGCCATGCGGTACAGCACCGCGCCGGCCGGGCCGAGGCCGAACGAAGAGAGCAACACGAACCAGAAGAACACGCCGAAGACATGGCGGTGCGCGGCCAGCAGCGAATGTTCGATCACGTGGCGCAGCAGCTCGGTGCGCGGCAGCTCGCTCGCGTCGAGATGGCGCCACTCCGACAACAGGCGGCGCGCTTCGGCTTCGTCGCCGCGGTCGAGCGCGTCACGGATATCGGTGTAGTAATGGCTGAACTGCCGAAAGCCGAGTGTGACGTAGAGCACCGCCACGTTCCACAGCAGCGCGAGCAACAGGCTGAAGTGCGCGATGCCGGCGTAGATGCCCCAGGCGAGCAGGGCAGGCACGACCGTCGTGATGCTCCAGACGACCCAGGCGTGGTGGTCGCGGCCGGCGTCGAAGTTGCGGCCGGTCCAGCGCAGCCAGCCGGTCAGCGCATCGTGCACGACATTGCCGCGCGGCAGCGGCTTGAGCTGTTCGATCAGCAGGGCGAACAAGACGGCGAAGAAACTCATTCGCGCCAATGATAGCGAGGGCTTCGTGGCGCCCGGGCTCTCAGGCCGCGAGGAAGCGGTAGAGATTGCGCAACATCACCGCCGTCGCACCCCAGACGAAGTAGCTGCGCGGCTCGCCCCGCTCGTCCACGCCCAGCCACGGCATCGAGAGGAACTCGCGGCGCACACCACCCACGTCGATCGAATGGCGCTGGTGGTGGGCCGGGTTCATCAGGAACGACAAAGGTACCTCGAACACCTCGGCCACCTCGAACGGGTCAGCCTGCAGGCTGAAGCCGGGGCGCACGAATGCGACGACCGGGGTCACGATGAATCCCGTTCCGGTCGTGTAGGTCGGCATCGTGCCCAGCACATCAACGAACGACGACGCAAGGCCGATCTCTTCATGCGCTTCACGCAGCGCGGTGGCGGCGGCGTCGGCATCCTCCGGCTCGGCCCGGCCACCGGGGAAGCTGATCTGGCCGGGGTGGTCGGTGAGGTGGTCGGTGCGCTGCGTCAGCAACACGGTGATCTCATCGCGTGGCACGAGCGCGATCAACACCGACGCATGCGCCGGCGCTCGCTCGACAAAACGCGGCTCGACCTTGGTCTCGGGCGACCAGACTGGCGGCGAGACAAAACGCTGGCGCAAGGCATCGGTCAGCAGCGAACCTGCGGCCACGGGCGGCAAGTGGTCGTCCACGCCGAGCACGGGGAGTTTCAGCGGGTCGAAGCTGAGCGGCATCGGTAGTCCGGAATGAAGAAGGCCGCCTCTGAGGGCGGCCATTTGGAAGGCGGCCGCAGCGTGCGCTGCGGCGGCCCCTTCAGGAGAGTTTCTCTTTGATACGCGCCGACTTGCCCGAGCGGCTGCGCAGGTAGTACAGCTTGGCACGGCGCACATCGCCGCGGCGCTTGACTTCGATCGACGCGATCAGCGGGCTGTAAAGCTGGAACGTGCGTTCCACGCCTTCGCCGCTGGAGATCTTGCGAACGATGAAACTCGAGTTCAGGCTGCGGTTGCGCCGAGCGATCACGACGCCTTCGAATGCCTGCACCCGCTTGCGCGTGCCTTCGACAACTTTGACGCTGACGATCACGGTGTCGCCAGGGGCGAACTCGGGGATGGTCTTGTTGAGGCGGGTGATTTCTTCCCGCTCGAGGGTCTGGATCAGGTCCATGGTTTTCTCCAAGTGATCTTGCCGGCGCGTGATTTGGAATTGGGTGGGGCGGCGGCCAAAAGCCTGTGCCCCTGCGCGGCAGAGGATCGAAAAGCCTTTGATTATAGACCGAGACCGACCAGGTAGCGCTCGTCTGCCGGCGTCAGCCGCCCGGCTGCCCGGGCCACGGCCAACAGGTCGGGCCGGCGGCGGGCCGTGAGCTCGAGCGAACGCTCGCGGCGCCAGCGTGCAATGTCCTTGTGGTGGCCGGACAGCAAGACGGCCGGCACCGCCGCTTCCTCGCCAGCGGTGTTCAGCACTTCCGGTCGGCTGTAGTGCGGGCAGTCGAGCAGGCCGTCTTCGAAGCTGTCTTGCTGGTGCGACTGCACGTCGCCGAGCACACCGGGTTGCAGGCGCGCCACCGCGTCGAGCAGCGCGAGCGCGGGAATCTCGCCACCCGACAGCACAAAGTCGCCCAGGCTGAGTTCCACGTTGACGTGTCGGTCAATGAAGCGTTGGTCGACGCCTTCGTAGCGACCGCAGAGAAAAATTGCCCCTGAGCCCGCGGAAAACTCGCGAACCACGGCCTGATCGATGCGCCGGCCGGTCGGCGTGAAATGCACGAGCGGCACTGCCGGCTCTTCATGGCGCGCGGCCCGAACGGCCTGCAGCGCGCGCTCCAGCGGCTCGGCCAGCAGGACCATGCCCGGGCCACCGCCATAAGGCCGGTCATCGACGCGGCGGTAGTTGTTGTCGGCAAAGTCGCGCAGCGGCCAGAGCTTCACGTCGACTTGCCCCGATTCGAAGGCACGCCGCGTGATGCCGTGCAGCAGGTGCGGCGCAAACAGTTCGGGAAACAGCGTGATGATGTCGAAGCGCATGGCCGTTCGCGTGCGCAGGGTCAGAAATCCAGGCCCCAGTCGACCGTGATCAAGCCTTGCTCCAGGCTCACGGTATCGACGTACGCGGCGACGAACGGAATCAGCCGTTCAGCAGCTTCGTCGACCACACCTTCGGGCGCGACACGCAACACGCTGTGCGGCCCGGTGTCGAGCAAGCCCGCCACCCTGCCGAGTTGTTCACCCTGGCGGTTGACGACGCCGAGGCCGATCAGGTCGACCCAGTAGTACTCGTCGGTACCGGCCGTCGGAAAACTCGAACGGCCGATGAACACCCGCGCACCCCGCAGCGCTTCGGCCGCGTCGCGGTCGGGCACTTCCTGCGCCATCGCAACCACCACGTCGCCGTGCTCCTTCACCTGGGTGATCTTGAGCACCGGCGGAAGCACCTTCACGACCGTGGCCGGGCGCAACACGCCGGTTTTTTCGGAAGGTTTGAGAAACCAGCGGCGCGACGAAAACAGCGCCTGTGGATCGGACGCGAAAGGCTTGACCTTGATCCAGCCTTTCAGCCCCCAGGCATCGACAACGATGCCGACCTCGACCGCGTCTTCGGGCCAGCCCGCTTCGGCAGTGAGGCTCGGCGCGGCAGCACTCACGAGAGCGAGTGCGCGGCCGCGCCTGGCAGTCTGGAAATCAGACCGCGGCCTTGGCCTGGGCGACCAGGCGCTGGACGGTGGGCGACAGCTGGGCGCCGGTGGAAGCCCAGTGTTCGATGCGGTCGAAAGCCACGCGCAGCGGCTGCTCGCCACCCGACGCGACAGGGTTGTAGAAACCCACACGCTCGATGAAGCGGCCGTCGCGGCGGGTGCGCGAGTCGGCGACGACGATGTTGAAAAACGGGCGCTTCTTGGCACCACCTCGTGCGAGTCGGATCACGACCATGACTGTTCCTTCAGAATGTTCAATCTTCCACCGCACCAGGACACCGCACCGGTCAGGGTGCGCAGGTGAGGCAGTTCGGGAGCCACCGGAGCCGCCGCACCTCGCGGCGCGCTTGCTCCGACAGCACGTGCTGTCCCTCGTTGCCGTAGATACACCGCCCACTTGGCCGGCCAGCAACGAAACCGCGCATTATAAACTCAGGCCAACCATTTACGGGAACCGACATGACCGCCCCCTTGCTGCTGATCCGCCCCAGCACCTCAGCCGACCTGCCCGGCATCACCGCGATCTACGGCTGGAATGTGCTGAATGGCACCGGCACTTTCGAGCTCGACGCGCCCGATGAACCCGAAATGGCGCGCCGCCGCGACGACGTGCTCTCCAAGGGCCTGCCGTGGCTCGTGGCAGAGCGCCAAGGCGTCGTCCTGGGATTCGCCTATGCCAACCATTTCCGGCCGCGTCGCGCCTACCGCTTCTGCCTGGAAGACTCGGTCTACCTCGCCGCCGACGCCAAAGGCCAGGGCCTGGGCCGCTGGTTGTTGGCCGAGCTGCTGGCGCGTTGCGAGGCCGCCGGCGCACGCCAGATGCTCGCGGTGATCGGCGACTCGGCCAACGCCGGCTCGATCGGCGTGCACCGCACGCTCGGTTTCGAGCCCATCGGGGTGATGCGAGCGGCGGGCTGGAAGTTCGAGCGCTGGCTCGATGTGGTGCTGATGCAGAAGAGCCTCGGCCAGGGTGCAGAAACCGCACCGGTGGTTCCGGCGTGAGCGCGCCGCGCGGCTGCAAGTCGAAGACGCTGGCCACCTGGATCGCCGTTGTCGGCGGCTGTTTCGGCCTGCACCGCTTCTACCTGCATGGGCTGAAAGACCTTCCCGGCTGGCTCGTCGTGGCGCCGACGCTGGCCGGCCTGTACGGCGTGCGGCGCATGCGCCACCTTGGCGTAGACGATCACCTGGCCTGGGTTCTCATTCCGCTGCTCGGGCTGACGCTGAGCGTCGCGATGGTCAGCGCACTCGTGCTCGGCCTCACGCCCGACGAAAAGTGGCAGGCACGCTTCAACCCGAGCGGCCCGGTGCAGCCCAGCGGCTGGGTCGTGATCATCGGCGTCATCGCCGCGCTGAGCCTGGGCGCCGGGGTGCTGATGGCCACACTCGCGTTCAGTGCACAGCGTTATTTCGAGTACCAGGCCGAGCCACCCAATGCCATCGGCAACTGATCAGACGAACAGCCGCAGGCTGATCCAGTAGAACACCCCGGCAACGAAGGCCGAGGCCGGGATCGTGAAGATCCACGCCCACACGATGTTGCCGGCCACCCCCCAGCGCACCGCCGAGGCGCGCCGCACCGAGCCCACGCCGACGATCGCGCCGGTGATCGTGTGCGTGGTCGAGACCGGCACACCGAGCGCTGTGGCCAGGAACAGCGTGATCGCGCCGCCCGTTTCGGCGCAGAACCCGCCCACCGGCTTGAGCTTGGTGATCTTCTGGCCCATGGTCTTGACGATGCGCCAGCCACCGAACATCGTGCCCAGGCCGATCGCGATGTAGCAGCACCAGATCACCCAGCTCGGCGGCATGGCATCGCCGACCGGCGTGTAGCCGGTGGCGATCAGCAACATCCAGATGATGCCGATGGTCTTTTGCGCGTCGTTGCCACCGTGCCCCAGGCTGTACAGGCCGGCCGAGATCAGCTGCAGCCGGCGGAACAGGTTGTCCACACGCAGCGGCGACGAGCGCCGGCAGAGCTGCGCCACCAACACCATCAACAGCGAGCCGAGCAGAAAGCCGAGCAGCGGCGACAGGAAGATGAACAGCACGGTCTTCCACACGCCGGCGGCGATCAGCGAACTCGCGCCGGCCTTGGCAATCACCGCACCAACGATGCCGCCGATCAGCGCGTGCGACGAGCTCGACGGAATGCCGTACCACCAGGTCACCACGTTCCAGAAGATCGCGCCGATCAGCGCACCGAACACCACGTGGTGATCGACCACGCCCGGCAGCACGATGCCCTTGCCCACGGTGGCCGCCACGTTCAAGTGGAAGATCGCGATTGCCAGCACGTTGAAGAAGGCGGCGAAGATGATCGCCTGCTGCGGCTTGAGCACGCCGGTGGAAACAACGGTCGCGATCGCATTGGCCGCGTCGTGGAAACCATTCATGAAGTCGAACGCGATGGCCAAGACGACCAGCAGCGCCACGACCCAGAAGGCGGTCTGTACGGAAGTCACTGGCGCCCCTCGGCCGTGGAATACCCCGGCCGATCCCCCGAGGGAATGCGGGCCGGCTTGGGGCGGCCCGGCGCTCGGCCCGCCGGGGATCGCGCCAACATCAGGAATTTTCGAGGACCACGCCCTCGATCAGGTTGGCCACGTCTTCGCACCGGTCAGAGATCGACTCCAGCAGTTCGTAGATCGCCTTGAGCTTGATCAGCTCGCGCACGTCTTTTTCTTCGCGGAAGAGTTTCGACATGGCCGAACGCATCACGCGGTCGGCGTCGGACTCGAGCTTGTCGATCTCTTCGCAGGTCTTGATCGCCGCTTCGGCGGTGGCCGGCTGGCTGATCTTGGGCAGCAGCGACACCGCGTGCTGCACCCGCTCGCAGCATTTGGCGCTCAGGTCACCGAGGCGCAGCACGTCTTCGGTCATGGCCCGCACGTCGTAGAGCGACATGGTTTCGGTCGCGTCTTGCAGCAGGTCGAGGATGTCGTCCATCGCGTTGATCAGGCCGTGAATCTGCTCGCGGTCGATCGGCGTGATGAAGGTCTTGTGCAAGAGCCGGTTCACTTCGGCGGTGATGCGGTCGGCCTGCTTCTCGGCGCGGTCGACATCGGCAGCGTACTTTTCGCGCAGCTGCAGGTCGCCGTAGTTCTGGATCAGCAGGATGAAAGCGCGAGCGCCTTCAACGATGTGGTTTCCATGCTGGTTGAACAGCTCGAAAAAATTGCCTTCGCGTGGCAGCAGCTTGCCGAACAGCATGTGGGTCTCCCGAGAGATGTCGTCAAACTGTCATCAATTTGACTCGGCGGGAGTGTACTTGCCGTGGCGCGGGCCGCAGCACCTCGTTCACGCAAACGGTGCGTCGCCTTGCGAGTGGAAATATTCGCGCGGGCCGCGGAACGAGCCGAGCCGCGCCAGCAAGGCATGGAAGTCGGCCTCGCTCTCGACCGGGTTGAAGTCTTCGGTGTCGATCACAAAAACCGGGGCGCCGGCATACGAACGAAAGTAGCTCACGTAGGCATCGCACAAGCGCTGCAAGTAGTCGGCCGAGATGCCCCGCTCCATGCCGATCGCACGCCGTGCGATGCGCTGCAGCAGTGTGGCCGGCGTGGCCTGCAGCCAGACCACGAGATCGGGTTCACCGAACTGCCCGGCCACCTGCGCATGCATCTGGCTGTAGAGGCGGTACTCGTCGTCACTCAGGTTCAGGCGCGCGAAGAGTGCGTCTTTTGCGAACAGGAAGTCGCTGACCAGCGCGCCCGCGAACATGCCGGGCTGCGCGATGCCCTGCATCTGCTTGACACGCTGGAACAGGAAGTGAAGTTGCGTCTGGAACGCATAGCCCGGCATGTCGGCGTAGAAGCGACCGAGGAACGGGTTCTCTTCGGCCTGCTCCAGCAACAGGTCGGCCCCGAGGTGCGCGGCGAGCTTGCGCGCGAGCGAACTCTTGCCGGCACCGATCGGCCCTTCGATCGCGATGTGTCGAAAGCGCTTCAGGCCGGCGCCCATCAAGTGCGGAAGATGAAATAGACCGCGCCGACCATGCACAGGCCGGCCCACACGAAGTCGAGCTTGAACGGCTGGTTCATGTAGACCATCGCGAACGGCACGAAAACCGCGAGCGTGATCACTTCCTGCGTGATCTTCAGTTGCGCCAGCGTGAAGCCGCCGGCATAACCGATGCGGTTGCCCGGCACCTGCAGCAGGTACTCGAAGAGCGCGATGCCCCAGCTCACGAGCGCGGCGGTATACCAGGGCTTGTCGGCCAGATTCTTCAGGTGGCCGTACCACGCGAAGGTCATGAAGACGTTCGACGCCACCAGCAGCAGCACAGTCTGAAGCGAGACCGGAATGGAATTCATCGTGGCAGTTTATCGGCCCGCTGGCCGGCCACGCGCAGCAGCAGGTCGCGGGAGCGGCCCAAGCCGGGCACCGCCAGGTCGGGCGCCATCTCGGCCAGCGGCCGCACGACAAAGGCCCGCTCATGCAGGCGTGGGTGCGGCACTGTCAGCGTGGCGCTGTCGATGCGCTGCTCGCCGTAGAGCAGCAGGTCGAGGTCGAGCGTGCGTGGCGCGTTGGGGTACGGGCGCTCGCGGCCATGGGCCTGTTCGATGCGCTGCAATTCGGCCAGCAGCGCGTGCGGGTCGAGCCGGGTCTCGAGCCATGCCACGGCGTTCAGATAGTCGGGCCCGCTGGAATCGACCGGTGCGCTGCGGTAGATCGACGAACTCTCGCGCAGCGTGCTGTGCGGCAGCGACGCCAACGCGGTCAGCGCCGCCTGCAGCGTGCCGCGGGCATTGCCAAGATTGGCGCCCAGGCCGATGAAGGCCTGCACCAATGGCGCGCTGTCAATCGTCGATGGCGGCATAAACGAGCTGCCTGAACAGCTCGCGGACCTCGTCGAACTGGCCCGGTGCCTGCACCATGATGATCGCGAACAGCGCTTCCTGCGGGTCGACGAAAAACGCTGTTCCCGCTGCGCCGCTCCAGCCATAGCTGCCGATCGAGCCGGGTTCGGTGTGCTCACCGAGCGCGGTCTTCACGGCGAAGCCCAGCCCGAAGCCGTGGCCTCGTGGCAGCACGTCGCCCGAGCGTGGCAGCGGCCCCAGGTGGTCTGCCGTCATGAACTCGACCGTCTTGCGGCCGAGCAGGCGCAAACCGTCGAGCGTGCCGCCGCCCAACAGCATGCGCAGGAAACGTGCGTAGTCGGCCGTGGTCGACATCAACCCACCGCCACCGCCTTCGAGCACGGCCGGCGCCCGGGCGTCGAAGGGTGCAACCGGCACGCCCGTATCGGGGTCGATCGCAAACGGCTCGGCGATGCGCTCGTGTTGCGAAGTCGGCACGGCAAAGCCGGTCTCGACCATGCCCAATGGTTCGAAAATCGTGCGGCGCAGGTGTTCGCCCAGGCTCTGGCCGCTGACCACTTCGAGCAAGCGGCCCAGCACGTCGGTGGCGCGGCTGTAGTCCCACACGCTGCCGGGTTCGTGCATCAGGGGCATCGTTGCGATCACCGCGCAGAGCTGCGCACCCGTGCGGTCGCGCTCGAACAGTTTCGCTTCCGAGTAGCGCTGCCGCACCGCCGAAGGCTCGAGGAATTCGTAGGTCAGTCCGGCGGTGTGGCGCAGCAGGTCATGCACCGTCATCGGCCGGATCGGCGGTTTCAGTTCGAGCTCGCCGTCACGTTCCACGCCGACCCGCGTGCGCGCGAACTCGGGCAGGTACTTTGACACCGGGTGGCGCAGCATCAGTCGCCCCTGTTCGGCCAGCAGCATCGTCGCCACCGACACGACGGGCTTGGTCATCGAGTAGATGCGAAAGATCGCGTCGCTGCGCATCGGCACACCGCGCACCGGGTCGAGTTGGCCGACGCTGTCGAAGCAGCCGGCCACACCGCGCCGATGAATCATCCATTGCGCGCCCGGCAAACGACCACTCTCGACCAGGCCGTCGAAGGCAACACGCAGACGCTCAAGCGCCTCCCGATTCAGGCCAGCGGCTTCTGGTGCTTTCACACACGTCCCTCAAGCGTCGCCCGCCGGGGCGACGGCAGCGGCGGCCTCGCCCTCACCCGAACCACCCGAAGGTTTGCGGCGCCGGCGGCGGCGCTTGCGTGCGGGGTCGGCCTCGGGGAACGCCACCTCCGAGGTTTCCGGTTCGGCGCCGGGTGCAGCCGCCGCCCGCGGTGCACTGCGAACGCGCCGCACCGGCTCCTGGTTGCGGGCTGCGTCGAGCAACGCACGCCGGCCGTTGTCGTCGGCGAGCGAAAAATCTTCCCACCAGTTGGCGAGCTCGCCTTCCACTTCGCCGGCGTCGCCGCGCAAACGCAGAAAGTCGAAGCCGGCGCGAAACCGCGGCTGCTCGACCAGCGTCATCACGCTGCTGCCGGTGCGGCGCTCGAAGCGTGGTTGCATCAGCCAGATCTCGCGCATGTCGGCGGCGAGCTTGCCTCGGCCAGAGATGTCGCCGATGCGGGCGTCGAACACCGTGTCGACTGCCTGCTGCAGCGCCGGGAACGACGCTTCACCCTGGGCCTTGAGCTTGCTCCAGCCACTCAGCACGTCGTGCCACAACATGCAGGCGAGCATGAAGCTCGGCGCCACGGGTTTGCCTTCACCGACGCGCCGGTCGGTGTCGGCCAGCGCAAGCTGCACGAACTTTTCGCGGCCGTCGTGGCGGTGCGCTTCGTCGAGCACCACGTCGATCACCGGGAACACGCCGCGGTGCAGGCCCTGCTTCTTCAGCTCTTCCAGGCTGGCCAGCGCGTGGCCGGTCTGCAGCAGCTTGATCATTTCGTCGAAGGTGCGCGAGGCCGGCACGTTGTCGAGCAGGCCGACCATCTCTTTGATCGGCGCGCGGGTCTTGGCTTCGATCTCGAAGCCTAGCTTGGCCGCGAAGCGCACCACGCGAATGATGCGCACCGGGTCTTCGCGGTAGCGTGCGGCCGGGTCGCCGATCATGCGCAACAGCTTCTTCTTCACGTCTTTGATGCCGCCGTGGTAGTCGACCACGATCTCGCGCACCGGGTCGTAGTACATCGCGTTGATCGTGAAGTCGCGCCGCGCCGCGTCGTCGATCTGCGGGCCCCAGACGTTGTCGCGCAGCACTCGGCCTTCGGCGTCGACCACGTGGCTCTTGCCGGCGAGTTCGCTCTTCGAGGTTTTTTCGTTGCCACTGACCTGATCGGCCGCCGCCGCCTCGACCATCGCGCGGAAGGTCGAGACCTCGATCACTTCCGACAAGCCTCGGTCCTGGCGCCCACGCCCGAACACCACGTGCACGATGCGAAAGCGCCGGCCGATGATGAACGCACGCCGGAACAGACCCTTGACCTGTTCGGGCGTGGCGTTGGTGGCCACGTCGAAGTCTTTCGGCCGTAAACCGACCAGCAAGTCACGCACCGCGCCGCCGACGATGTAGGCCTCGAAGCCGGCGTCGGCCAGCGTGCTGACGACCTTGACGGCGCGCTCGTCGACCAGCGAAGGGTCGATGCCGTGTTCGCTCTTCGGCACTTCGACACGTTTGCCGGCCGCCGTTTTCGCAGGCTCGGCCTTGGCGGTCTTGCCCAGCAACTTGTCGATGAATTTTTTGATCATTCGCTTGGGTTCACTCGAACAGTTTCAGGACGCGCCAGCCGCGCTCGATGGCCACGGCTTCGAGCGCCGGTGTCGGGTTGGTTGCCACCGCATCGGTTGCGCGCTCCAGCAGGGCGAGGTCGTTGACCGAATCGCTGTAGACGCTGATGCGCCGGTAGTCGGCCCAACTGGAAGCACGCTCGGCCAGCCACTCCTGCACCCGCTGCACCTTGCCTTCGCGGTAACTCGGCGTGCCGTCGATGCGGCCCGTGATGGTACCCCCCGGGCCGCGTTCGAGCCGCACCGCGATCAGCTCGTCGATGCCCAGGGCCTGAGCGATGGGCGCGGTGATGAAGTCGTTTGTGGCCGTGACGAGCGCCAGTTCGTCACCTTGAGCCTGGTGCGATCGCACCAGTTCCAGCGCTGCCGGTTGCAGGTTCGGCGCGATCACTTCTTGCATGAACTGCGCATGGGCGAGTGCCGCCGCTTGCGGCCCGCGCGCACGCAGCGGCTCGGTCGCGAAGTTGATGTAGGCGTGGATGTCGAGCGCGCCGACCTGGTACTGGGCGTAGAACGCGTCGTTGCGGCGCTTGAACTCGACCCCATCGACCCAGCCGAGCCGCAGCATGAACTCGCCCCAGGCGTGGTCGGAATCGAGCGGCAGAAGCGTGTCGTCGAGGTCGAACAGGCACAGGTTGCGCCCCGGCTCCGATCTCATCAGGCAAGCTCCATGCTGCGCATTGCGGTGAATGAGCCCTTCGGCCGGCCGCGCGGGCTCACGCGCCGCCCTCTTCGATCAGCATCTGCTTGAGCAGCGGTACGGTGATGGCGCGTTTGTTGGCCAGCGCGAATTCGTCGAGCCGGTCGAGCTGGGCCATCAGGTACTTCAGGTCACGCGCGAAGCGTGTCAGCAGGTAGCTCATCACCTCGTCCGACAGGAACACGCCGCGCCGGTCGGCCTCGCGGCGCAGCGCGGCGCGCATCTCGGTTTCGTTCAGCGGCTGCAATGCGAACACATGGCCCCAGCCCAGCCGGGTGCGCAAGTCTTCACGCAAGGGCAAATCGACCGGCGGCAGGCGCCCAGCAGCAACGATCGGCACACCACGCGTCGTGGCTTCGACGAACAGCGTGAACGCGGCATGCTGGGGGTCGGGCTGGAGTTCGTCGCAGCGGTCGATCACGATCAGCGACCAGCTCTCGTCGAAGTTCCACGGCGCCGGGTCTTCGGCGTTGAACCAGCCTGCCTGCGCGCCCTGCTGCTGGTAGTGAAGCACCAGCGCCTGCAGCAGGTGGGTTTTGCCGGTGCCGCTGGCGCCCCACAGGTAGACAGGCGCCGACTGCGGCCCGAGCGCCTGCAGGTGCGCCACCGCGAGCGCGTTCGCGCCAGGCAGGAAGTTGTCGAAGCTGTTCGCGACTTCGATGCCGATGGCCAGCGGAATCTGCTTCATCCGAGGTACAGCCGGCTGGCCACGTAAGTGGCGCGCACCCGACGCACCGCCACCACCAGCACCGCGCTGACCGGCAAGGCCAGCAGCACGCCGACAAAACCGAAGAGGTGGCCGAAGGCGAGCAGCGCGAAGATGACCGTGAGCGCGCTCATGCCGATGCGCTCGCCCACCAGGCGCGGGGTCAGGAAGAAGCTCTCAAGAAACTGACCGAAGCCGTAGACCACCGCCACCGCGATCAGGCCGTACCAGCCGCTGAACTGCAACACGCCGGAAATCAGGGCCAGCACCAGGCCGAAACCAAAACCGACGTAGGGAATGAAGACCGCCAGCCCGGTGAAGACACCCACCGGCACCGCCAGCTCGAAGCCGAACAACGCCAGCGCAATGCTGTAGTAGGCCGCCAGAACCAGCATCACCAGCAGTTGCCCGCGCAGGTACTGGCCAAGCACCTCGTCGCATTCCTGAACGAAGCCGAGCACATGATCTCGCATTCGCGGCGGCACCAGGGCGCCGATGCGCGCAGTCAGGTTCATCCAGTCCAGCAGCAGGTAGAACAGCACCATGGGCACCAGGAAAGCGTTGCCCAGCACCGCCAGCACGATGCTGCCGCCGATGCGCGCCGAGCTCAGCGCGGTGGCGATCGAGTCGTCGACATTGGCGTCGAGGTACTTGAGCACGAAGGCCTTGATGCTGGCGGTGTCGAGCGCCACGTTGATGCCGAAGTTCGCGAGCAGCGGCGACAGGCCGGTGTTCAGGCGGTCGGCCAGCAGCGGGATCTGCGCGCGCAGCAAGGGCAGCTGCTTCGACAGGATCGGCACGATCAGCAAGATGACCGCCAGCACGATGACGATGGCCGCCGCCTCGACGATCGCGACGGCCAGCGCGCGCGGCACCCGGCGCGCCGCGAGCCGCTCGACCAGCGGGTGCAGCACGTAGCCGAGCACGGCAGCAATCACGAAGGGGGTGAGCACCGGGCCGAGCAGCCAGACCAGCAGGATCGCAACCGCGCCGAGAGCGATCCAGGTGGCGGTTTGGCGTTGGGCGGCGGTGAGGGTCATGTTGGGCAGGTGGGCCCCGGCCGGAGCGTGGCGAACCCACGCGCCGCGCTGCGGGCCGGGCGAATTCTACGGGCCAGACCCGGGCCGCAGATCACGTGTCGCAGCAGGTTGAAGACCGGCTGAGGCAAGGCGGGTCAATGCAGGTGCGACGCATCGTCGCGGCCGAGCGCCAGCAGTTGCGCTTCGACGAGCGCGCGGTCGGGCGCATCGGGCACGTGTTCGAGGTAGGCCGCGAGATCGTGGGTCGCCGGCGCGATCAGCCCCAGCTCGGCGCACACCAGGCCACGGTCGCGCCGCTCGTCCCAGGCCTGCGGCAGCAGAACGACCAGGCGCTGCTGCACCGCCAGCAGCCGCTGTGGCTCGCGGGCGCTGCGGTGTACCTCCTTCAGGTTGCGCAGCATGCGCGCCAGCACGTCGCGCGCTGTGGCGGTTTGCAGAAACAGGCCGAGCGGCGCGTCGAAATCGCCTTGCAGCCCGCGGTTGCGTTTGTAGGGGGCGAGCAATTCGTCGAGCTCGTCGCGCGAGAGCGAGTGGCCGGTGAACGGGTCGATCACGACCTCGCCCTGCGGCATGCGCAGCTTGACGAGGAAGTGACCTGGGAACGAGACACCACGAGCCGGCAGGCCGATCTGCGTGGCGAGCTCGATGTAGAGCACCGCGAGCGTGATCGGAATGCCGCGCCGCGTGGCGAGCACGGCGTGCAGGTAGCTGTTATTCGGGTCGTAGTAGTGGTTCACGTTGCCGGCGAAACCCAGTTCCTGGAAGAAGAAGCGATTCAGCCAGCGCAGGCGCTGCAGCGGCACCGCATCGAGCGGAAACTTGCGTTTGAGCCGGGCAGCGAGGCGGTCTATTTCAGCCAGCACGGCGAGCGTGTCGAGCTGCGGGAATTCGTCTTGCGCGATCGACGCCGCAGCTTCCACCAGCGACAGGCTGCTGTCGTCGGCCACCAGCGTGGTGAAAAACTCAAGCGCACTGGGCGTCTCGAATGTCAATGGTCCCGGCATGGGCGAAGTTTAGGGCCTGCCGAGCCCGTGGCAGCCGCCTGCACCACCTCGCGATCGTCAGGCCCGGCGCATGAAGTGGCGAAGCCGGATGCCCATGGCCGCGAGTGCCACGAAGTAGATCAGCGCAGAACCGAGCAGGCAGGCCGCGAGCAAACCGATGCGCGTGGCTTCATGCGCGCCAAGCGCGACCCAGTCGAAGTGCCGGCCGGCCCAGCCGAGCAAGGCACCGAGCAGTGATGTGGCCACCAGCACACGCAGCCCGAAACCGAGCCAGCCGGGAGCCGGCGCGTACCAGCCGGCACGGCGCAGGCCGACAAACAACCATACCGCGTTGACCACCGCGCCGACACCGATCGCCAGGGCCAGCCCGGCGTGGCGAAGGTAAGGCACGAAGACGAGGTTCAGGCACTGCGTGAGCACCAGCACGGTCACGGCGATGCGCACCGGCGTCTTCACGTCCTGCCGCGCATAGTAGGCCGGCGCCAGCACCTTGACGCCGATGATGCCGAGCAGGCCGACGCCGTAACCCATCAACGCGATGGCCGACTGGTGCACCGCCGCCGCGCTGAAGGCGCCGCGGTGAAACAGCGTGGCCAGCAGCGCATCGGGGAAGACGACGAGCGCCACCGAACACGGCAGCGCGAGCAACAGCACCAGGCGCAAGCCCCAGTCGAGCAGGCCGGCGTAGACCGGCACGTCGTTGCGCGCCTGCGCCGCCGAAAGCTGGGGAATCAACACGACACCGAGCGCCACGCCAAGCAGTGCGGTCGGGAACTCCATCAAGCGGTCGGCATAGGTCAGCCACGAGACGGCGCCCACGCCCTGGTGCGTGGCAATCTGGGTGTTGATCATCATCGACAGCGGCGCCACCGAGACGCCGATCAGCGCCGGCCCCATCTGTCGCAGCACCCGCTTCACACCGGGGTGAGCCCAGGCCGCACGCAGCGTCGACCAGCGCAGGCCGACGCGCGGCAACTGCCCGATGCGCAGCAGCGCTGGCAGCTGGATCGCAAGCTGCAGCACGCCGCCAAGCATCACGCCAACGGCGAGCGAATAGATCGGCTCCACGCCCATGCGCTTGAAGGCCGGCGCGAGCCACCAGCCGGCACCGATGACGGCGATGTTCAGCAGCACCGGCGTGGCGGCGGGCACCGCAAAGCGCTTCCAGGTGTTGAGCACGCCGGAGCACAGCGAGACGAGCGAGATGAAGCCGATGTAGGGAAACATCCAGCGTGTCATGACGACCGCGTTGTCGAACTCCGCCAGCGCCGAGCCCATGCTCCAGACCACGAGCGGCGCGGCCACCACGCCCGCCACGCAGGTGACGAGCAAGGCCCAGAACAACACGGTGGCGACCGCGTCGGTCAGGCGGTGGGTCGGCTCATCGCCTTCGGTCGCGCGCGTCGCGGCGAGCACCGGCACAAAAGCCTGGGCGAACGCGCCTTCGCCGAACAGGCGGCGCAACAGGTTGGGAATGCGGAATGCGACGTTGAAGGCGTCGACGCTGGCGCCTGCGCCGAACAGGGCTGCCACGAGAATTTCTCGCCCCAGGCCGGTGATGCGCGAAGCCAGTGTGAAAAGCGAAACAGAAGACGCGGCCCGCAGCAGGTTCATTGGCGACAGTTTTGGCGCCCGTCGAGGGCCGCCGGGCAAGGCAGACCGGGCGAATTATAGGGAGCGCTCACGCCCGGCCCGAGGGCAGATTGCAGCGCCAGCCGAGCCGATGCTATACTCGCGGTCTTTGCTCCAATTGCTCAAGCTTCAACATGGCCACCACTTCCAAAGCCAAGAAAAAAACAGTTCGCATCGCTTCGGGTCTGAAGCGCGTGCGGCAAGACGTGAAACTGAACGCCGCCAACACGGCGCTGCGTTCGAAGTTCCGCACCGTCATCAAGAACGTGCAGAAGGCCGTGGTTGCCGGTGACAAGGCCAAGGCCGCTGAGATCTTCAAGAACGCCCAGGCCGTGATCGACTCGGTCGCCGACAAGGGCCTGTTCCACAAGAACAAGGCAGCGCGCCACAAGAGCCGCCTGTCGGCCAAGGTCAAGGCACTCGCCGTCGCCGCCTGACTCTTTTCAGGCCGCAAAACAAAAGGCTCGCACTGCGAGCCTTTTTGCTTTTTGGCGCCATGGCGGGCTGACCTCACTCGCCGAACCGGGTCTGGCCTGCCGCGAACGCCTTCCCGATGGCGTCAGACAGTTGCGCCCGATCGAAGGGTTTCGCCAGCCTCACGGCCCTGCGATCAAGGGCCGGTGGAATGTCGGCGAAGCCCGACGCAAGGACGATGGGCAAACCCGGCCTCTCGGCACCCAGGTGCGCAGCCAATTCGGCGCCCGTCATCCCGGGCATCACCAGGTCGGTGACGAGCATCGCCACCCGCGCGTCGCCGAGCACCAGTGCCAACGCCTGCTGCCCCGAAGCCGCGGCCAAGACCGTGTGGCCCAGGTCTTCGAGCATTGACACGGTTCCAGCCAGCACGAGGGGATCGTCATCGACGGCGACGATGAGCATCGGTGCCAGCTCCTGACGACTCTCCCGCGCAACAGCGGCACCCTGGGCTTGGCTCGCCTCTGCGGAGGCCACCGGCAACCACAGTTCGGCTGTCGTGCCCCGGCCTTCCACGCTGCTGAGCACGAAGTTCCCTCCCGACTGGGCGGCGAGCCCGTAAACCATGGGCAAGCCGAGGCCCGTGCCCTTGCCCGAGCCCTTGGTCGTGAAGAAGGGTTCGGTGGCGCGGGCAAGCGTTTCCGGGTTCATGCCACAGCCGCTGTCGCTGATGGCAAGGCAGATGTAGGGGCCGGGGGCGATACCGCCGGCCTCGGCGCTGACCGTTTCGCGTCGCGCCGTGATCTTCACGGAACCGCCTTCAGGCATGGCGTCGCGCGCATTCACGACCAGGTTCAGGATCGCGAGCTCCAGCTGATTTGCGTCGATCAGGATCGGGCACAGTTCGGCCGGAAGATCGAGCGAGACCTCGATCGTCGGATCGACTGAACGCTCGATCAGATCCTTCATCCCGTGGATCAGCGAACGAACATCGACCGAGACCGGTTCGAGTTCCTGGCGCCGTGCGAAGGCCAGCATCCGCTGGGTGAGCGTGACCCCACGCTTGGCCCCCAGCGCCGCGTTGTCGATCAGGCGCTTCAGGGATTCGTCGTCCGGCACGCGCTTGCGCAGCAACTCGAGGCTGCTGAGAACCACCATCAACAAGTTGTTGAAGTCGTGCGCCACGCCGCCGGTCAATCGACCGATGGCTTCGAGCTTCTGCGACTGGAACAGGGCCTCCCGCGTGCGCTCCAGGGCCAGTTGGTTGTTGTGCCGCTCGGTGACGTCGCGCGTGACTTTTGCGAAACCGACGAGTCGCCCCGCGTCGTCGCGAATCGGATCGACAACCACATTGGCCCAGAAGTGGCTGCCATCCTTTCGAACACGCCACCCTTCGCTCTCGAATCGGCCTTCACGAATCGCGGTGGCAAGAGCCGTTTGCGGTTGCCCGCGCTCACGGTCTTCGGGGCGGTAGAAGCGAGAGAAATGACTGCCTATGACCTCTTCCGGCAGGTAGCCCTTGATTCGCTGTGCCCCGACATTCCAGTTCGTGACGATGCCTTCGGGGTCCAGCAGGTAGATGGCGTAGTCGGTCACGCCTTGAACGAGCAGCCGGAACTGTTCTTCGCTCCGGTGCAAGCTCTCCTCGGCCTTGCGCCGTTCGGTCAGGTCTCGGGTGACTTTCGCGAAACCGATGAGTTCGCCCCCAGGCGCGCGCACCGGGTCGACCACGACATGCGCCCAGAATCGCTCGCCGCTCTTTCGCACGCGCCAGCCTTCGGCTTCGAATCTGCCCTCGCGTGCTGCGGTGGCAAGCGTTCGCGCCGGCATGCCGGCGCGCACGTCGGCTTCCGGATAGAACTGCGAGAAGTGGCAGCCGACGATCTCCTGTGCGCTGTAGCCTTTGAGGCGCTGCGCTCCAGAGTTCCAGCTGACCACGTAGCCATCGATGTCCAGCATGTAGATCGCGTAGTCGGTCACGGCATCGAGCAGCAGCTGGTAGCGTGCCTCGTTGGTCAACAACGCCCTGAAGCCGTCAGACTGATTCACTTTCAACCCTCCTCGTGCGGCGAACCAGCGGGGCTCGCTGATCCACGCAAGCCGGTAGAGGCTATCGCGCTGCCTTGAGGGCGGCCTCCAACGCATCCGCGTCGTAGGGCTTGCGAAGAACCACCGGCCCGGCGCCTTCTCCGGGGTCCGAAATCCGATCCAACCCGGTCGCGAAGACGATTCGAAGCGATGGCTGCAGGGCGCGCGCTTCGGCGGCGAACACATCGCCAGACATCCCCGGCAGCCCGACGTCCGTGACCAGAACGTCTGCCGGCGACCGGCGAAGGATCTCCATCGCGCTCTCGGCGTTGGCGGCGACCGTGACGGTATGGCCGCCTTCGCGCATCAACTCTTGCGCGGCGAAGCGGATCAGCTCATCGTCTTCGACCAGCAGGATGTTCATGTTCGTTCCCTCGAACTGCACTGGGCCAGTCTGCGCTGGACCATCTGCATTCTGCACCGGCTCAGGAATGACGCGGCCTCGGGAATTTGCGGATGCAGACTCGCGCGTGAAGACCCGCCTATCAAGCGCGTCGGCCCACTCGATGCGGACGCCGACCATCACGCCCTGTGAGCGGAAAACTATCCCGGCTTCGGGGTGTCGGGCACGAGGCAGGCCTCGGCCAATTGCAGTTGGTTGTCGCGGGCGAAGTTCATCACGAAGTCCCAGGCCATCGGCTCGACGCCTTTGAGCGCCTCGCTGACGATCACACACTTGATGCCGTTGATGACCCGCGGCACGCACAGCGGCGAATAGCCGATGTAGGCCCCGATGCCACCCTGCACGCCGTCGGGCCTGAAGCACGACATGGCGCCGGCCAGCCGCTCGGCCCAGTCGCTCGGGCGGAAGGCGTGGCCGTCGAGGGTGACACCCTGGATGAAAAACTCGCGTGGCTTGGGGCTGGTCATCGGTTCGGGGTGGCCGCTGCTGGTAGGCCGTGCTGGACCATCGGCCCGGAATGGCCGTTGTGCGGCCAGCGCCATTGTGCCGCGAATGTGTTGCAGTGCAGCACGATCCGTGCCGATGGTCGAAGGGTGCATGGCGCTGTCATCGTCACCCAGGCAGCCCCGCTTTAGAATTCGTGCAGGGCGGGACGTGACTTATCGGCACTCTCGCCCCTTTTCATTGACGCCCTCTTCTGGAGTCCCTGCCATGAATGCCCCGGACAAGCTGCCCGCCTCGCCCGAACCCCACGTGATGCACACCTACGGCCGCCTGCCGCTGGCGCTCTCGCACGGCCGAGGCTGCTGGGTCTGGGACACCGATGGCAAGAAGTACCTCGACGGGCTGGGCGGCATCGCCGTCAACACGCTCGGCCATGCGCACCCCAAACTCGTACCTGCCCTGCAGGAGCAGATCGGCAAGCTGATCCACAGCTCGAACTACTACCTCGTGCCGCTGCAGGAACAGCTCGCTGCCAAGCTGTGCGAGCTGTCGGGCCTGAGCAATGTGTTCTTCTGCTCGACCGGCCTCGAAGCCAACGAATGTGCGATCAAGATCGCGCGCAAGTTCGGCCACGACAAAGGCATCGACCGCCCCGAGATCGTCGTCTACGAAGCCGCGTTCCACGGCCGCTCGATCGCCACGCTGTCGGCCACCGGCAACCCCAAGGTGCAGGCCGGCTTCGGCCCGCTCGTCGAAGGTTTCGTGCGCGTGCCGCTGAACGATGTGGCGGCACTCGAAGAAGTCGCCAACACGCACAAGAACGTGACTGCGGTGTTTCTCGAAGTGATTCAGGGCGAAGGTGGCATCAACCCGGCCACCGTCGACTACCTGCGCGAAGTGCGCCGCGTTTGTGACGAGAACGGCTGGCTGCTAATGCTCGACGAAGTGCAGTGCGGCATGGGCCGCACCGGCAAATGGTTCGCGCACCAATGGGCCGGCATCCAGCCCGACGTGATGCCGCTCGCCAAGGGTCTGGGGTCCGGCGTGCCCGTGGGTGCCGTCGTGTGCGGTCCGAAAGCCGCGAACGTGTTCGGCCCGGGCAACCACGGCACCACCTTCGGCGGCAACCCGCTGGCGATGCGGGCCGGCGTGGAAACCATCCGCATCATGGAAGAAGACGGCCTGCTCGCCAACGCGGCAACCGTGGGCGCCCTGCTCAAGTCGGGCCTGGAGCGCGAGCTCGAAGGTGTGAAAGGCGTGGTCGAAGTGCGCGGCCGGGGCCTGATGCTCGGCATCGTGCTCGACCGCCCGTGCGGCGACATCCTCGGCCGCGCCGCCCAGGCCGGGCTGATGTTGAGCGTGACCGCCGACCGTGTGATCCGCCTCGTGCCACCGTTGATCCTGAGCGCCGACGAAGCGGCGCAGATCGTTGCGATCCTGTGCCCGCTGATCAAGGCCTTCCTCTCCGAAGCCACGTGATGAAACCCGGCATGAGCCTCATCAAACATTACCTGCAGTTCAAGGACCTGCGCGCCGAGGAGTACAGCTACCTCTTCGAGCGCGCGGCCACGATCAAGAAGCGCTTCAAGAACTACGAAAAATACACGCCGCTCGTTGACCGCACGCTGGCGATGATCTTCGAGAAGGCCAGCACCCGCACCCGAGTGAGCTTCGAGGCCGGCATGTACCAGATGGGCGGTTCGGTCGTGAACCTGACCACCGGCGACAGCCAGCTCGGCCGCGCCGAACCCATCGAAGACAGCGCGCGCGTGATCAGCCGCATGGTCGACATCGTGATGATCCGAACCTTCGAGCAGAAGAAGCTCGAAGCCTTCGCGGCCAATTCGCGCGTGCCGGTGATCAACGGCCTGACGAACGAATACCACCCGTGCCAGATCATCGCCGACGTGTTCACCTACATCGAGCAGCGCGGTGACATCAGGGGCAAGGTCGTGGCCTGGGTCGGCGACGGCAACAACATGGCCAACACCTGGCTGCAGGCCGCCGACACGCTCGGCTTCACGCTGCACGTGAGCACGCCCACCGGCTACGAGATCGACGCCAAGGTGGCCGGCGTGAGCAACACCGGCTGCGTGAAAGTCTTCAAGCACCCACTCGACGCCTGCCGCGGCGCCCACCTCGTCACCACCGACGTGTGGACCAGCATGGGTTACGAGGCCGAGAACGAAGCGCGAAAAAAAGCATTCGCCGACTGGTGTGTGGACCGCCCGATGATGGCTGCAGCGCAACCCGACGCGCTGTTCATGCACTGCCTGCCGGCGCACCGCGGCGAAGAGGTCGAGGCCGAAGTGATCGACGGGCCGCAGTCCGTCGTTTGGGATGAGGCCGAAAACAGGATGCACATGCAAAAGGCACTCATGGAGTACCTTTTGCTCGGCCGGATCGGCTGAAAGCCGATCCGGATGCGGCGCGCAGCGCCGGCATCGTGTTTCGGTGCAGGCTCATATCGCGAAGCGATGTGAAGGCGCGTCAGCGCCGGGCCGGAACCAAAACAGGATGCACATGCAAAAGGCACTCATGGAGTACCTGCTGCTCGGAAGAATCGGCTAGGAGCGTGGGCGGCAGAAGGGAAGTCCCTGACCACCAACAAGACGCGATG
>JBDTTU010000043.1:0-35521 GCA_039930465.1 Burkholderiales bacterium | reverse complement strand
CGCTCGCGGCGCAGCAGTACTACGGCCACCCGCGCAACCACTTCTGGCCGATCGTTTCGGCGATCTGGGCCGTTGACTTGATGCCGCTGTCATACGCGCAGCGCATCGAGGCGATCCGCGCCCGTGGCCTCGGCCTGTG
Organism: Burkholderiales bacterium; assembly: GCA_039930465.1. Taxonomy (GTDB): domain Bacteria; phylum Pseudomonadota; class Gammaproteobacteria; order Burkholderiales; family Burkholderiaceae_C; genus LMDS01. Next base: position 35,382 of record JBDTTU010000043.1, on the reverse strand, counting down.
GGATGTGTACGCTCGCTGCGAGCGCGAAGGCAGCCTCGACAGTGCGATCGAACATGCACAGTTCAACGACCTCGCAAGCCTGAAGGCGCGTGCGCCGCGCTTGCAGGCCGTGGCGCACAACGGCGCCGAGTCGGCGCGTGCGCTCAAGCACACACAATCGCTGGGTGTCGCGGTGCACCGCCTGCCCTCGACCAGCCCGGCCAACGCGAGCTGGAGCTTCGAGCGCAAGCTGGCCGCGTGGCGCGCGGTCTTCGAACAACATGGAGTGGCATGAAACAGAAAATACCCGAGCTCGCACCGGCCACGATTTCCGAAGCCGACGGCGTGCGTTACCTGCACCTCGGCACGCCCTGGGTGCAGGGCGCGATGCGCATTCGCCAATCGCTGAAGCTCGAACTCGACTACGTGCAGCGCATGATGGCCTGGATGCTGCTGCGCCCGGCCGCTGAATTGACAAAAGGCGAGGCGGTGCAGCTGGGCCTGGGTGCGGCCGCGATCACGCGCTTTTGCCACAGCACGCTGCGCATGCGCAGCACCGCGGTCGAGCTGAACCCGAGCGTGATCACGGCGTGCCGTATGTTCTTTCACCTGCCCGAAGACTCGGCGCGGCTGCAGGTGCTGCAGATGGACGCCGCCGCGTACGTGGCTGATGCCGCCCGAGCCGACACCGTGCAGGCCTTGTGCGTCGACCTCTACGACCACGACGCCGCGAGCCCGGTGCTCGACAGCGAAGTTTTCTACCGCGACTGCCACCGTGTGCTTGCCGATGGCGGTGTGATGAGCGTGAACCTGTTCGGCCGCGACGCGAGCTTCGAGCGCAGCGCCCAGCGCATTGCCGCCGCCTTCGGCAAGACCCAGGTCTGGAGCCTGAGGCCGACGAAAGAGGGCAACACCATCGTCGTGGCGCTGAAAGACACGCCGATGCCAGACCGCGCGGCGCTCGAACTGCGCGCGGAAAACATCGAAAAGCGTTTCAAGCTGCCGGCCAGGAAGTGGCTGCGTTTGATCCGCCCGCTGGCATCGACGGCCACCGCGATGGGCAGCGCCGCCTTGGCATGAATTCACGCGAACACGCGGCAGACATTCGGGTGTGCCCGGCGCGGAGTACGCTACGGCCCTTGCCCACCTTGGCGGCCGCCGGCCGAAGGCACCGCCGATCACCGCACGCATGAACGCTGTCACCCGCCCCAAGACCCTCGCCCCGGCCAGCAAGCTTGAGCTGAGCCTGCTGCTCAGCTGGTTGCGCGAAGACAAGGTGATCAGCCCGGAAGACGCGGTCGAGACCGCACGGCGCTTTTCCACCAGCCACAGCGCGCAGCACCCGATCACGCGGTTGGCCAGCGCCGGCATGGTGCGTTTCGGCAGCACCAAGGCGCTCGATGCCGAAGTCATCACCGAGTGGCTGGCCAAGCGCACCGGCCTGGCCTACCTGCGCATCGACCCGCTCAAGGCCGACGTGGGGCGCGTTGCAGAAGTGATGTCGATCACCTATGCCGAACGGCGCCGCGCCTTGCCGCTGAACGTGGGCGCCACCGAAGTGACGATCGCGACCTGCGAGCCGCTCGACATCGGCTGGGTCAGCGAGATCGAAGGCCACACCCGCAAGACCGTGAAGCTCGTGTTGGTGAGCCCGCTCGAGCTCAAGCGCTACACGACCGAGTTCTACACACTCTCGCGCTCGGTGCGCAACGCCACCAAGACCGGCGAGATGTCGGCCGCGGCCAGCTTCGAGCAGTTGGTCGAGCTGGGCAAGACCAACAAGGCGCTCGACGCCAACGACCAGGGCGTGGTGCAGGTGGTCGACTGGCTCTGGCAGTACGCGATCGACCAGCGGGCTTCTGACATTCACCTCGAGCCGCGCCGCGAACGCAGCGTGATCCGCTTTCGCATCGACGGCGTGATGCAGACCGTCTACCAGCTGCCGCCCGGCGTGATGAACGCGATGATCGCGCGCGTGAAACTGCTCGGTCGCATGGACGTGATCGAAAAGCGCCGCCCGCTCGACGGCCGCATCAAGACCCGCAACCCGGCCGGCGACGAAGTCGAAATGCGCTTGTCGACCTTGCCCACCGCGTTCGGCGAGAAGATGGTGATGCGCATCTTCGACCCCGAGACCACCGTCAAGGAACTCGAAGGCCTGGGCTTCGGCAGCCACGACGGCAAACGCTGGGAAGAACTGGTTGCCAAACCCAACGGCATCATCCTGCTGACCGGCCCCACCGGCTCGGGCAAGACCACCACCTTGTACTCGACGCTGCGTCGCCTGGCGACCGACGAAGTGAACGTCTGCACGATCGAAGACCCGATCGAAATGATCCAGCCGGCGCTCAACCAGACCCAGGTGCAGCCGCAGATCGACCTGAACTTCGCCGAAGGCCTGCGCGCACTGATGCGCCAGGACCCGGACATCATCATGGTCGGCGAAATCCGCGACCTCGAAACCGCCGAGATGGCGATCCAGGCTGCGCTCACCGGCCACCTCGTATTCAGCACCTTGCACACCAACGACGCGCCCTCGGCCGTCACGCGCCTCACCGACCTCGGCGTGGCCCCGTACATGGCCGCGTCGACGCTGATCGGCGTGCTCGCCCAGCGCCTCGTGCGCACGCTGTGCGTGAACTGCAAGCAGCCCGACGACGAGACCACCCGCGAGCATCTCGACGAAGCCATCAAGCCGTGGCGGCTGAACGGCAGCGTCAAGCCCTACAAGCCGGTCGGCTGTCTCGATTGCCGCATGACGGGTTACCGCGGCCGGGCCGGTTTGTACGAGCTGTTGTCGGTCACCGATGCGGCCCGCGCGCACATCCACCCGGTGCCCGACATCGACAAGCTGCGCCGCCAGGCCGTGAAAGACGGCCTGCGCCCGCTGCGCCTGGCCGGCGTGATGAAGATCGCCGAAGGCGTGACCACGCTCGACGAAGTGCTGCGCGTCACGCTGCCCTGGGAGTGAATGTCTGCCCCCGGCCGCGGACCACAGCGGCCACCCCCCCCGAGGGGCTGCGGGCCCGCTTGGGGCGGGCCGGCATTCGGCTGGCTTCGCCCGTGGCCGGTACGTACAAACCACACGTGAAGTGGGGTTGTGCGTCCCTAAAATCGCCCGCAACCAAGACGACGAGCGAGGAGCGCCACGTGAAGATCAAGAGTCAGAAAGACTTCTTTTCCGGTTTGATGTTTGTGGTGGCCGGCGTGGTGTTTGCCGTTGGCGCCACGAACTACTCCATGGGCAGCTCGGCGCGGCCGGGTGCGGGCTACTTCCCGCTGCTGCTGAGCGTGATCATGGCGATCCTCGGCGCGATCGTGCTGTTCAAGTCGCTCACGATCGAAACCGAAGGAGGCGACCCGGTCGGTGCGTTTGCGTGGCGGCCGCTGCTCGTGGTCGTGGCTTCGATCGCAGTGTTCGGGTTGGCGCTGCCACGGCTGGGCATGTTCGCGACGATTCCGTTGTTGATCATCATGGTCAGCTTTGCCGGCGACGAATTCAGCTGGAAAGGCGTGATCGCCAACTCCGTCGTATTGACTGCGGGCTCTTGGGTGATTTTCATCTGGGGCCTGAACCTGACGATTCCGCTCATGCCCGCCTTCATGGCCGGCTGAACCCGAACGTCACGGAGACAACAACACCATGGATTTGCTCAACAACCTCGCGCTCGGTTTCGGCGTGGCCTTCACGGTCCAGAACCTGCTGTATGCCTTCGGCGGCTGCATCCTGGGCACGCTGATCGGCGTGTTGCCGGGTCTCGGCCCGGTGGCCACGATCGCGATGCTGCTGCCCTCGATCTACGCGCTCGACGCCACGCCGGCGCTGATCATGCTGGCCGGCATCTACTACGGCGCGCAGTACGGCGGCTCGACCACCGCGATCCTGATCAACGTGCCGGGCGAATCGAGCTCGGTCGTGACGGCCATCGACGGTTATGCAATGGCGCGCCAGGGCCGGGCCGGCTCCGCGCTCGCCGCCGCCGGCTTGGGCTCGTTCTTTGCTGGTTGCGTGGGCACGATCATCATCGCTGCGTTCGCACCACCGTTGACCGAGCTGGCTTTCAAGTTCGGCCCGGCCGAGTATTTTTCGCTGATGGTGCTGGGCCTGATCGGCGCCGTGGTGCTCGCATCGGGTTCGTTGCTCAAGGCGATCTCGATGATCATCCTGGGCCTGCTGCTGGCGCAGATCAACACCGATGTGATCTCCGGCACCGCGCGCTACAGCTTCGACATTCCCGAGCTGACCGACGGCATCGGTTTCGTGACGATCGCCATGGGCGTGTTCGGTTTCGGCGAGATCATCGCCAACCTCGGCATGCCGTCCGAGCACCGCGAGGTCTTCACAAAAGACGTGAAGGGCCTGTGGCCGACGAAGCAGGACTTCAAGGACGCCTGGCCCGCCGTGGTGCGCGGCACCGCGCTCGGTTCGATGCTTGGCGTATTGCCCGGCGGTGGTGCGCTGCTCGCTTCGTTCGCGTCGTACACCGTCGAGAAGAAGATGAGAATGAGCCCCGGCGAGATCCCGTTCGGCAAGGGCAATATCCGCGGCGTGGCCGGTCCCGAGAGCGCCAACAACGCCGGTGCGCAGACCTCGTTCATCCCGATGCTCACGCTCGGCATTCCGCCCAACGCGGTGATGGCGCTGATGGTCGGCGCGATGACGATCAAGGGCATCCAGCCCGGCCCGCAGGTCATGACGAGCAACCCGCAGCTGTTCTGGGGCCTGATCGCCTCGATGTGGGTCGGCAACGCGATGCTGGTGATCCTGAACCTGCCGCTGATCGGCATCTGGATCAAGCTGCTGACGGTGCCCTACAAGTACCTGTTCCCGGCCATCACGCTGTTCTGCTGCATTGGCGTGTACACGCTCAACAACAATACTTTCGACGTGTACATGACGGCGCTGTTCGCGGTGATCGGCTACGTCTTCTACAAACTCGGCTGCGAGGGCGCGCCCTTGCTGCTCGGGTTCATCCTTGGGCCGATGATGGAAGAGAACCTGCGGCGCGCGCTGCTGCTCTCGCGCGGCGACTGGAGCGCCTTCGTGACGCGGCCGCTCTCGGCCTCGCTGCTCGCGATGGCGGCGCTGCTGATCGTGATCGTGATGCTGCCGTCAATCAGCAAGAAGCGGGAAGCCACGTTCCAGGAAGAGTGATCGGGGCGAGCCTCGGCGCTTCACTGCGGCGCGTCGTCGGCCAGGCGGTCGAGGATCGGGCACTCGGGCCGCTCGTCGCCGTGGCAGCAATGGGCCAGGTGCTGCAGCGTGTCTTTCATCGCCTGCAGCTTCGCGAGCTTGCTCTCGAGCTCGGCCACGTGGGCCAGCGCCAGTGCCTTGACCCGGCTGCTCGAGCGGCGCCGGTTCTGCCACAGGCCCACCAGCTCGCCGATCTGCGCGATCGAAAAACCGAGGTCACGCGCGTGCCGAATGAAGCGCAGGCTGTGGACTTCGGCTTCGCTGTATTGGCGGTAGCCCGATTCGGTGCGGTTCGCTGCCGGTGTCAGGCCCACGTCTTCGTAGTGGCGGATCATCTTCGCCGACACGCCTGAAGCCTTCGCGGCCTGGCCGATGTTGACACTGTTCATGCTGTTCCCCTTGTTTCGTCATGGGGCCGCCAGCGGCGCAGCCAGAGCGCATTGGCCACCACGCTGACGCTGCTGAAGGCCATGGCCGCGCCCGCGATCACCGGGCTGAGCAGGCCGAGCGCGGCCAGCGGAATGCCGACCACGTTGTAGGCGAAGGCCCAGAACAGGTTCTGGCGGATCTTGCGGCTGGTGCGCCGCGACACGTCGAGCGCGTCGGCCACCAGGCCCAGGTCGCCGCGCATCAGCGTGATGCCGGCTGTTTCCATCGCCACGTCGGTGCCGCTCGACATTGCGATGCCCACGTCGGCTGCGGCCAGTGCAGGTGCGTCGTTGATGCCGTCGCCCACCATCGCGACCACCGCGCCGGTGGCGCGCAGCGCGCGCACCGCCTCGGCCTTGTCGGCCGGCAGCACCTCGGCGCGGAATTGCCCGATGCCGAGCGCCTTCGCCACGGCCGCAGCGCTGCCGGCGTTGTCGCCGCTGAGCATGAGTGTCTTCACGCCGAGTGCGTGCAGCCGATGGATGGCGCCAGCGGCCGAAGGCTTCACGGTGTCGCCGAAGGCCAGCAGGCCCAGCACTTCGGGCGCGCTGCCTTGCTGGCGCATCAGCCACGAGACCGTGCGCCCTTCATCCTGCAGTTGTTGTGCGCTGGCCGCGAGCACGCCAGCGGCGAGGCCTTTTTCGTGCAGCAGGCGCTGGCTGCCCAGCCACAGCTGCGCATCACCCACCTTGGCTTCGAGCCCGCGCCCGGGCAGTGCGGTGTTGCCCTGCGCTTCGGGCACGGCGAGGTGTTCGCTGGTGGCCTTGTCCATCACCGCACGTGCCAGCGGGTGAGCGCTGCCCTGCTGCAGCGCAGCGGCCAGACGCAGCACCTCGTTCGTCTCGTGGCCGGGTGCGGCCTGCACGCTCACGAGCGCAGGGCGGCCTTCGGTCAGCGTGCCGGTCTTGTCGAACACGAGCGTCGTGACCGAGTGCGCCAGCTCGAGCGCCTGCGCGTCGCGGATCAGGATGCCGTGGCTGGCGGCCACGCCCGTGCCGGCCATCAGCGCAGTCGGCGTGGCCAGGCCGAGCGCGCACGGGCAGGCGATCACGAGCACCGCCACCGCGTTGATCAGGGCCTGTTCCCAGGCGCTGCCTGCGAGCAGCCAGCCCGCGCCGGTGAGTACCGCGATGCCCAGGACCACCGGCACGAAGACGGCGCTGACGCGGTCGACGGTTTTCTGGATCGGCGCTTTCGCGGCTTGCGCCGATTCGACCAGCCGGATGATGCGGGCCAGCGTGGTTTCGGCGCCAACCGCCCGGGTGGTGATGCAGAGCAGGCCTTCGGCATTGATCGAGCCACCGGTCACGGCAGCGCCCGTGGCCTTCACGACCGGCCGGCTCTCGCCGGTGATGTGCGATTCGTCGACGTGGCTTCGGCCTTCGCTGACCACGCCGTCGACCGGCACGCGCTCGCCGGGTCGCACCAGCACGCTGTCGCCCACCTGAACTTGCGCCACCGGCAGCTCGGTTTCGACACCGTTGCGCCGCACGTGCGCGGTGCTCGGCCGCAAGGCGTTGAGCGCGCGGATCGCTTCGGTGGTCTGCCGCTTCGCGCGCGCCTCGAGCCACTTGCCGAGCAGCACCAGCGTGATCACGACCGACGAGGCTTCGAAGTACAGGTGTGGCTGCTCATGGCCGGCTTGGCCGGCATGGCGCCACATCAAGTAGACCGAAAGCCCCCAGGCGGCCGAGGTGCCGAGCGCGACCAACAAGTCCATGTTGCCCGTGCCGGCGAGGGCGGCCTTGAAGCCGGCGCGGTAGAAACGCCAGCCCAGGCCGAACTGCACCGGCGTGGCCAGCGCCAATTGCCACCAGGGCCCGAGCATGTGGCCCACGCCGAACGGCGCGAGCAGCATCGGCAGCAGCAGCGGCAGGCTCAAGGCGATGCCCAGCGCCACCGGCCACCACGCCGGCAAGCGCAGGGCGGCGGGAGGCGCACCCGCAGCCCCGGGTTGCACGATCACGGCTTCGTAGCCGGCCTTCACGACCGCCTGGGCGAGGCTGGCGGCGCTCAAGGCGGGCAGTGCCTGCACGCTGGCCCGCTCGGTCGCCAGGTTGACCGAGGCCGAGACCACGCCCGGCAGCGCCTTGAGCGCCTTTTCCACGCGGCCCACGCACGAAGCGCAGGTCATGCCGCCGACCTGCAGCGTGATGTTGGCGGTGCTGAGCGGGGTGTTCATGGTGCGGGCCTGGGGTGAAGGGATTGTGAATGCTCAAGCTTCCCACGGTGGGAGAGTCAAGCATCAGGGCAGAATCGGCACTGGTTTCGTGGTTTTCGGCGCTGTGGCTTGACCTTGACACGCTGGCAAGCTTCAGAGTGAGCGCTTCGAACCCCGTTGCAGGAGAACCCGAGCATGATCACTTTCGAAGTCAACGACATGAGCTGCGGCCACTGCGTCAAGGCCATCACCGAGGCCGTGAAGGCGGCCGACAGCCGCGCCGAGGTGCGCATCGATCTGGCGAGCCACCGCGTCGAGATCGAGCCGGCCAGCGCCGATGCCGCCGCGCTGGCCGGCGTGATTCGCGAAGCCGGCTACACGCCGGTGCCCGTGTGAACATGCTGCCGCTCAACGGTCTGAAGATCGTCGAGTTCGAAGGCCTGGGCCCGGGCCCCTTGGCTGGCCACATGCTCGCGCAGGCCGGTGCCGAAGTGACGCTGGTCGCGCGGCCGACGGCCAACGCGGTGTCGGCCCAGCTCGGCGCCGGCAACACACCGCTGCGCGACGGCAAACAGCTCGTGCAGCTCGACCTGAAGAACGCCGCCGACCTGGCGCGCGCGCTCGACCTCGTGGCCGGTGCCGACGCGCTGATCGAAGGCAACCGCCCCGGCGTGATGGAACGCCTGGGCCTCGGCCCTGTGGCGTGCCACGCGCGCAACCCGAAGCTCGTGTACGGCCGCATGACCGGCTGGGGCCAGAACGGGCCGCTCGCGAGCGCGGCCGGGCACGACCTGAACTACGTCGCGCTGACAGGGCTGCTCTCGCTCTCGGCGCGGCCTGGCGAACGCCCGATCATTCCGCCCACGGTGGCGGGCGACGGTGTCGGTGCGCTCGGCCTGGCCTACGGCATCGTCTGCGGCGTGTTGCAGGCCAGGTTGAGCGGGCAGGGCACGGTCGTCGACGCGGCCATCACCGACCTGAGCGCGATGGTCGGCGGCCTGGCTTACTGGGTGCACGGCAGCGGCCGCCTCGGCGGCGCAGCACCGAGTGCCTTCCACGACTCACCGTTCTACGACGTGTATGCCTGCGCCGGCGGCGGGTTCATCACCATCGCATCGCTCGAACCGCAGTTCTATGCGCTGCTGCTGCAGAAGCTGGAACTGGCTGACGTGGACCCGCGCGCCCAGTACGACAGCGCGCAGTGGCCCGCCTTGAAAGCGCGCCTGACCGCGCTCTTTCTCAGCCGGACGCGTGACGCCTGGTGCGAGCTGTTCGAGGGCAGCGATGTCTGTTTTGCGCCAGTGCTGTCGATCACCGAAGCCGCGGCACACCCCCACAACCGCGCGCGCGGCACCTTGCAGCCTCTGCCCGGTGGTGGCGCCTTGCCCGGGCCGGCGCCGCGCTTCAGCGCGTAGCTGCGGCGTCGATGCGATCATCACACCACCGCGTCACACCACCGCATCACACCACCGCGTCACGCCGCCCCATCACCCTTTTTGAGACTGTCTCAATGAACCCACCCTTCGACTGGAGCACCGGCTATTCGAGCCAGCGCCTGCCAGTGTTCGGCCGCAACGTCGTTTCCACCTCGCACCCGCTCGCGTCGCAGGCCGGCATGCGCATGCTGCAGCAGGGTGGCAACGCGGTCGACGCGGCCATCGCCGCGGCGGCCGTCATCACGCTGACCGAGCCCGTCAGCAACGGCCTCGGCTCCGACGCTTTCTGTCTGCTGTGGGACGGCCAGGCGCTGCACGGCCTGAACGCCTCGGGCCGCGCGCCGCAGGCCTGGACCCCCGACTACTTCAAGCGCAAGTACGGCGCCGATGCCAAGACACCGCCGGTGCGCGGTTGGGACAGCGTGACCGTGCCCGGCGCCGTGGCCGGCTGGGTGTCGATGAGCGAACGTTTCGGCAAACTGCCATTCGCCGACCTGCTGCAGCCGGCCATCGAGATTGCCGAGCGCGGTTACGCCGTGCCGGTGGTCGTGCAGCAGAAGTGGGCCGCGGCCGTGCCGCTGCTGCAAGACCAGCCGGGTTACCGCGATGCTTTCATGCCGCACGGCCGCGCGCCGAATGTGGGTGAGCTGTTCAAGCTGCCTGATGCGGCGCGCACGCTGCGTTTGATCGCACAGAGCCAGGGCGCGGCCTACTACGGTGGCGAGATCGCCGAAGCCGCGGCTCGGCATGCGCGCGAGCATGGCGGCGCGATGACCGTCGAAGACTTCGCGGCCTACAAGCCAGAGTGGGTCACACCGATCGGCATCGACTACGCCGGCCACACGCTGCACGAGATTCCGCCCAACGGGCAGGGCATCTCGGCGTTGATGGCGCTCGGCATCCTGCGCTCGTTCGACATCGCCTCGTTGCCGGTCGACGGCGCCGATTCGCAGCACCTGCAGATCGAAGCGATGAAACTCGCCTTCGCCGACGTGTACCGTTTTGTCGCCGAGCCGGCGAGCATGGAAGTGAGCGTCGAGCAGATGCTGGCCCCCGCCTACCTCGCGTCGCGCGCGAAGCTGATCGACCCGAAGCGCGCACAAGACTTCGGCGCCGGTAACCCCGCCAAGGGTGGCACGATCTACCTCAGCACCGCCGACGAGAGCGGCATGATGGTGAGCTTCATCCAGAGCAACTTCATGGGCTTCGGTTCGGGCGTGGTGGTGCCGGGTTATGGCCTGTCGCTGCAGAACCGCGGTCACGGGTTCAGCCTCGAAGCCGGCAGCCCGAATGTGGTGGCGCCGCACAAGCGGCCGTTCCACACCATCATTCCGGCGTTCCTGACCAAGCCAGGCGCCAGTGGGCCCGAGGCGGTGATGAGCTTCGGTGTGATGGGTGCCAACATGCAGCCGCAAGGCCACCTGCAGACGCTGGTGCGCATGCTGAACTACGCGCAGCAGCCGCAGGCGGCGTGTGACGCGCCGCGCTGGCGCTACAACGCCGGGCTCGAAATCAACGTCGAATCGGCGATGAACCCGGCCACCGTGCAGGGGCTGGTGGCACGCGGGCACCGCGTCGAGGTCATCAACGACAGCTACCAGGACTTCGGCGCCGGCCAGTTCATCTGGCGCCTCGGTGACCCGGCCGTCGAAGGTTACGTGGCGGCCAGTGACCCGCGCCGCGACGGGCAGGCTGTCGTGTCGTAGGCATGACAGCCCAAGCTCACTGCGTTCTCTGCCCCCGAAGGGCGCGTCAGCCCCTTCGGGCGGCCGTGCGGCGCTGACATGAAGGCGCCAGCCGAGCTCAGCCTGGGCTGGCGCACCGATTTGAACTTTGCACGCTTCGACGGCGAACTCATCGAGCGTGCCGACTGCCTCGTCGTGCGCACGCCGGCCAACCCGACCTACTGGTGGGGCAACTTCCTGCTCTTCGATCACGCGCCGCAGGCCGGCGACGCCGCCGAGTGGTCGCACCGGTTCGAGGCCGAGATCGGGAGGCATCAGGCTGAATCGCGCCACACGAGCTTCGGCGTAGATGCGAACGAAGGCTTCGAGCTGCCCGACGACTTCGTGAAGAGAGGCTTCACCTTGTACGCGTCGAACGTGCTGACGATGCGACACGAACAATTGCGTGCGCCGCGCACCACGCTGCCTGCGGCTTTTCGCGTCGCCGCGCTGAAGCTGCCCGAACAAAGCCCCGAAGCGGTCGAACTGCAGGTGATTTGCGACGCCGGTGATCACTTGCCGGTCGAAGGCTACCGGCTCTTCCGCCAACGCCAGATGCTGCGCTACGAGTCGATGCGGCGCCAGGGCCTGGGCGACTGGTTCGGTGTGTTCGCAGAGACCGCCAGCGGCGAGCAGCTCGTCGCCGACTGCGGGCTGTTTCACGCCGGCCCGGGCGGTGATGCGCTCGGCCGCTTCCAGCACGTCGAAACCCACCCGGCGTTCCGCCGCCGCGGCCTGTGCAGCGCGCTGATCCATGCGGTGTGTGCCGATGCCTTCGAGCGCCTGAAGCTGCGCACGCTGGTGATCGTGGCCGACCCGCTCGACGTGGCGATCGGCCTGTACGAATCGCTCGGTTTCGAGCGTGGCGCGGGCAGCTGGCACATCGAGCGGCGGCCCGACGTCGACGCTCCGTAGAATCGAAGCGGATGTCTCACCCCGCCAGCACGGCCGACCCCGCCCAAACCAGCACCCCACGCGCCGTCTGGCCCGGCCTGCTGCTCGCCAGCGCCGGTGCGATCGCGTTCTCGGGCAAGGCCATCATCGTCAAGCTCGCGTACCGGTATGGGGTGGACGCCGTCACGCTCATCATGTACCGCATGTTGTTCGCGCTGCCGATGTTCCTGCTGCTCGCGTGGTGGGCCGGGCGCGGCAAGCCGCCGTTGACGAATCGCGACAAGCTCGCCGTGCTCGGCCTGGGCTTCACCGGCTATTACCTCGCCAGTTTTCTCGACTTCGCCGGCCTGGCCTACATCAGCGCCGGCCTGGAGCGGCTGATTTTGTACCTGAACCCGACGCTGGTGCTGTTGATGGGCCTGCTGCTGTTCAAGCGCCGGGTGACGCAGCGCCAGCTGATCGCGCTGGCGGTCAGCTACTGCGGTGTGCTGCTCGTGTTCGGCGTAGAGGTGACGCTTGCCGGCGGCCACGTGGCGCTCGGCGCCGCGCTCGTGTTTGGCAGCGCGCTGAGTTACGCGGTCTACCTCGTCTACAGCGGCGAAGAAGTGAAACGCCTCGGTGCGCTGCGCCTCACGGGACTGGCCACCACGGTCGCCTGCGTGCTGTGCATCGCGCAGTTCGTGCTGCTCAGACCGATGAGCGCGCTCAACGTTGCGCCAGAGGTGATCTGGCTCTCGGTGCTGAACGCCACGGTCTGCACCTTCGCGCCGGTCTTGATGGTGATGATGGCGATCGAGCGCATCGGTGCGGCGGTGGCGGCGCAGACCGGCATGATCGGGCCGATCTCGACCATCCTGATGGGGGTGTTGATCCTCGGCGAGCCGTTCACCGTGTGGGCGGCCGCCGGTACCTTGCTGGTGCTGGCGGGCATCTGGTTGTTGGCGAAGTGGAGGTGAAAGATGGACCTGGGGCTGCATGGCAAATGGGCGCTCGTGTGTGCCGCGAGCAAGGGGCTCGGCAAGGGCTGCGCGGCGGCGCTGGTGCGAGAAGGTGTGAACGTGGTGATCACGGCGCGCGGTGCCGAAGCGCTTGAAGCGACCGCGACCGAACTGCGCGCACTGCAAGGTGGCGAAGTGCGAACGGTTGCCGGTGACATCACGACTGCCGAAGGCCGCGCCGCCGCACTCGCGGCCTGCCCGCAGGTCGACATCCTGATCAACAACGCCGGTGGCCCGCCACCCGGCGACTTCCGCGAATGGGACCGAGACGCGTGGATCAAGGCGCTCGACGCCAACATGCTCACCCCGATCGAGCTGATGAAAGCGACCGTCGATGCGATGGCCGAGCGCGGCTTCGGGCGGGTGGTCAACATCACCTCGGGGGCCGTGAAGGCGCCGATCGGCAATCTCGGCCTGTCGAACGGCGCGCGCAGTGGCCTCACGGGTTTCGTGGCGGGCCTGGCGCGCAGCTCGATCACGGCGAAGGGCGTGACGATCAACGGGCTCTTGCCCGGCGCTTTCGCCACCGAGCGGCTGCGCGCCACGATGCAGGTCGGCGCGACCATGGCCGGACAAGACCCCGACGCCGCGATGAAAGCGCGCGAGCAGGCCATTCCTGCGCGCCGTTTCGGAACCGCAGAAGAGTTCGGCGCCGTGTGCGCTTTCATCTGCAGCGTGCAGGCCGGCTACCTGACCGGCCAGAACGTGTTGCTCGACGGCGGCGCTTACCCCGGCACCTTCTGAAGCGCAGCTCGGTGCGGCCCAGCAATGCCGGGCTGATTCAAGCCGGCATCGCGGCGCCACAGTTCCAGCACTGCTCGAACGGCCCGTCGATCACTTCGTTGCAGCCCGGGCAGGCCCAGCGCCGGTGCGGCGGGTTGATCAGTTGTTTCAGCAGGGCGCCGGCGCGCTCGAAGTGGTCGGCGTCCTGCACCCACAGTTCGGGCAAGGTCTGGTCTGGCGGCACCTCGCCGGCGATGCTGCTGGCGTACTGGCGCTGCACGGTGGTCGGCACGCCGGCGTGGCTGAGCAGGTCGGCCCACAGCGTGGCCAGCGCAAGGTTGGGGGCAGTGGTCAGGCGTTTCATGAGCGGAGTGTCCGGCATTCCCCACCGCCAGCAAAGGGCCGGCGCCATGTCAGATTGACCGGCATCATGGTGCGGCCCGGTGCGCTGGCGCCGCACCACCAGCAAGGAAGGGGCGATGCTGGCACCATAGCGGCTCTTCCAAAAAGCCCACGGAGACCGGCATGCCCAGCACACAAACCAGCCCCACCATCCGCGTTGATCAGCATGGCAGCGCCGATGCCATGCACCTGGTCGACCTGCAGGTCGGCGAGCCCGGCCCGGGCGAGATCCGCATTCGCCACCACGCCTGCGGCCTGAACTTCATCGACGTGTACCAGCGCTCTGGGGTGTACGCGCTGCCGATGCCACTCTCGCTCGGCATGGAAGGTGCCGGTGTCATCGAAGCGGTGGGCGAGGGCGTGGTGCACCTCAAAGTCGGCGATCGCGCTGCGTACGCCAGCAACCCGCCGGGCAGCTACAGCACGCTGCGCGTGATGCCGGCCAAGTGCGTGGTGAAGTTGCCCGACGCCATCTCTTTCGAGACCGGTGCGGCGATGATGCTCAAGGGCCTGACGGCGCAATATCTGCTGAAGAAAACGCTGCCGCAGGAAGGCCTGCAAGGCGGCGACTTCGTGCTCTTTCACGCCGCTGCCGGCGGTGTCGGGCTGATCGCCTGCCAGTGGGCCAGGGCGCTCGGCCTGCAATTGATCGGCACGGCAGGGTCGGACGAAAAATGTGCGTTGGCACGCGAGCATGGCGCGGCCTTCACGATCAACTACGCGAAGGAAGACTTCAGCGCTCGCGTGAAAGAGATCACCGGCGGCAAGGGCGTGAAGGTGGTCTACGACTCGGTCGGCAAAGACACGTTCGAGAAGTCGCTCGACTGCCTGCGCCCCTTCGGCCTGATGGCGAGTTTTGGCAACGCCTCGGGCGTGGTGCCGCCGTTCGCACCCGGCGTTCTGGGCGCCAAGGGCTCGCTCTACATGACCCGCGCCACGCTGTTCACCCACATCGCCACCCGTGAAGCCACGCAATTGATGGCCGATGACCTGTTCACCGTGGTGAGCAGCGGCAAGTTGAAGATCCGCATCGACCAGCGTTACGCGCTGGCCGACGTGGCGCAGGCGCACCGTGATCTGGAAGCGCGGAAGAACACGGGCTGCAGTGTGCTGATTCCCTGACGCCATGGCGGCTCAGCCGCCTCGCAGCAGCCGCACCGTGAAGCTGAAACAGCTGCCCTGCTCGGGCGTGCTCGTGGCCTGCACCTCGCCGCCCATCAGCTTGACGAGCCTTGCCACGATTGCCAGGCCCAGGCCGGTGCCGCCGTAGCGGCGGGTGATGCTGCTGTCGGCCTGCGTGAAGGGCTCGAAGACGCGCGCGAGCTGATCGGGGGTCATGCCGATGCCGGTGTCGTGCACGGCGAAGTTCAGATCGACGGTGTCGGCTTCGGCAAGAAGGTCGGCGCCGGGCGCGTGCGTGACCTCGACCCGCACTTCACCGGCTTCAGTGAACTTCAGCGCGTTGCCCACCAGGTTGATCAGCACCTGGCGCAGCCGCGCGGCGTCGCCGATCAGGGCGTTGGGCACGCTGCCGGCCACGCGCCAGTCGAGGCGCAGCGCCTTGTTGCTCGCCGTCAAGGCCAGCGGCGACAAGGCTTCATTGATGCACTGCGCCAGCGAGAACGGCTGCTGCTCCAGCAGCATCTGCCCGGCTTCGATCTTGGCGACGTCGAGCAGGTCGTTGATGATGACCATCAGCCCCTGCGCCGACTGGTGCGCGAGTGTGATGAAGCGGCGCTGCTTGTCGTTCAGCTCGGTCTGCAGCACCAGCTCGGTCAAACCCAGCACGCCGTTCATCGGCGTGCGGATCTCGTGGCTCATGTTGGCGAGGAAGGCGCTCTTGGCCAGGTTGGCGTTGTCGGCCGCCACGCGTGCCACCTCAAGCGCCCGCTGCACCGCTTTCAGGTCGCCAATGTCGCGCGCGTTGAATTGCATTGCCTTCTGGCCCGAGACCGGGTCGAGCACCGGGCGTACATCGACTGCGTGCCAGCGCAGGCCCTGCAGCGTCTGCAGCTCGAGTTCGGCGCAGAAGGTCTGGCCGTTGCGCGCTTGCGCGATGATGCGCGCGGCGATTGCCGGGTCGCCGAACATCAACTCGAAGTCATGCCGAGTCATCTCGCTGCTGCTGCCAGCGCCGCCGCTGCGCAACGGGCCGAAGGCCTGTGCCGCTGCCGGGTTGCGCATCAGCGCCGCGCCGCCCGGCAGGCTGTGCAATGCGATGCGCACGGTGGTGTGCTGAACCGCATCGACACCCCGCAGCGTGTCGGGGTCGACGTTCGCCGACAGCCGCTCGGCGACGAACAGCAGTGCCTGGGTGCCGTCGGCCAGGTTGATGCCACGCGAGACCAGGATCGAGGTGACGGGGTTGCCCTTGGGGTAGAGCGTCCACGACTCGCGCAGCACCTCGCCGCGGGCGTGCGCCTGCATCGTGAGCGCCAGGCGCGTGCGTGCACTCTCGCTCGCGTCGGAGAGGTCGCGCGCCAGCAGCTCTTCAAGCGTGTCAGCGAGCCAGAACCTGCAGCCCGCCGCATTGGCCCAGGCGTTGCGCATGCGCCGGGCATCGAAGACCCAGGCGGGCACGTCGAGCCATTCGTAATACGGCAGGCGGCTGTGGTCGAGCAAAGCGGTGTGTTTCATGCGCTCGGCTCGGCGCTGGCCCTCAGCGCGAGCGCCGCACCCTGAGCAGTTCGTCGAGGATCAGGCAGGCCGCACCGATCGTGATGGCGCTGTCGGCCACGTTGAACGACGGGAACGCGCTGCCGGCGTAGTGGAACTGCAGGAAGTCGACCACGTGGCCGTGGATCAGTCGGTCGATCACGTTGCCGAGTGCGCCGCCGAGAATCAGCGCCAGCGCCCAGCTGAACAAACGCTGGCCGGCGTGGCTGCGCAGCATCCACACGATGAAGAGCGCCGCCACCACGCCCAGGCCCACGAAGAACCAGCGTTGCCAGCCACTCGCGCCGGCCAGGAACGAAAACGCCGCGCCGGTGTTGTGGGCCCGCACGATGTTAAAGAACGACGTGACGGTGTGGCTGTCGCCGAGCTGAAACGCCCCGACGATCAGCGTCTTGGTGAACTGGTCGACGAGGATGACGACGGCCGCGATGCCGAGCCAGGGCCACAGCGATGAGCCCGGTCTGTTCGATGCCATCGTCAGGCCACCTGGCGCGTTTCGCCGGCGCCGTAGAGGTTGCTCGTGCAGCGGCCGCAGATCGTGGGGTGGGCCGGGTCGGCACCCACGTCGGCGCGGTAGTGCCAGCAGCGCTCGCACTTGGTGGCGGTGGAAGGCGTGACCGTCACCGCCAGTTCGGGCGCGCTCGCGAGCTGCGCCTGCGACGTGATCGTCACGAATTTCAGGTCGTCGCCGAGCGACGCCAGCAGCGCGTGGTCGGCTTCATTGCACAAGATCACCAGGTTCGCCTGCAATGACGAGCCGACCTGGCCCGCCGTGCGCACCGCTTCGATCTGCTTGTTCGCCAGATCGCGGATCTCGCGGATGCGGCTCCATTTGGCGAGCAGCGCGTCATCGGTCCACGCGCCCATGTCACTGAAGGTCTCGATGAAGATCGATGCCGACTGCCCTGGCGCAAACACCTTCCACGCTTCTTCTGCAGTGAAGCTCAGGAACGGCGCCATCCAGCGCAGCATCGCGTGCGTGACCTGCCACAGCGCCGTTTGCGCGGAGCGCCGCGCCAGGCTGTTCGGCGCGGAGGTATAGAGCCGGTCTTTCAGGATATCGAGATAGAACGCGCCCAGGTCTTCGCTGCAGAAGACCTGCAGCTTGGCGACCACCGGGTGGAATTCATAGACCTGGTAATGCGCCAGCACCTCGGCCTGGAACTGCGCCGTGCGCGCCAGCACCCAACGGTCGATCTCGAGCATGCGCTCGAGCGGCACCGCGTCTTTCGCCGGGTCGAAGTCGCTCGTGTTCGCGAGCAGGAAACGCAGCGTGTTGCGGATGCGGCGGTACGCGTCGACCACGCGCGCGAGGATCTTGTCGTCGATCGCCAAGTCGCCCGAATAGTCGGTGGCCGCGCACCACAGGCGGATGATTTCTGCGCCGAGCTTCTGGGTCGAGTCTTGCAGCGAGATGTAGTTGCCCAGGCTCTTGCTCATCTTGCGGCCCGAGCCGTCGACCGTGAAGCCGTGCGTGAGCAGCCCGCGGTAGGGCGCGCGGCCCTCCATCGCGCAGGCGATCAGCAGCGACGAATGAAACCAGCCGCGGTGCTGGTCGTGGCCTTCGAGGTAGAGGTCGGCCTCGGGTCCGTTGCTGCTCGTCGCGCCGGGGTGGCTGTGGCGCAGCACGTGGAAGAAGGTGGAGCCTGAATCGAACCAGACGTCGAGGATGTCGTTGCTCTTGGTGTATTGCGAGGCCTCGGCGCCGAGCACGTCGTCGGCCGTGAGCCTGGCCCAGGCTTCGACGCCACCCTGTTCGACGATGTCGGCGGCGCGGTCGACCAGCGCCATCGTGTCGGGGTGCAACTCGCCGCTGTCCTTGTGCAGGAAGAACGGCAGCGGCACACCCCAGTTGCGCTGGCGGCTGATGCACCAGTCGGGCCGGTTCGCGATCATGTCGTGCAGGCGTGCCTTGCCGTTTTCCGGATAGAAGCTGGTCTGTTCGATCGCGGCGAGCGCGAGTTGGCGCAGCGTCTGTTGCGGCGGCTCGGTGGCAAATACACCGGCGCCTTCATCCATGCGCACAAACCACTGCGCCGCCGCGCGGTAGATCACCGGCGTCTTGTGGCGCCAGCAGTGCGGGTAGCTGTGCACCAGCGTCGAGCTCGCGAACAGTCGGCCGGCACTCTTCAGCGCCTCGGCCACCAGCGGCGCGGCTTTCCAGATGTTCTGGCCGCCAAACAGCGGCAGCGTGGCTTCATAGCTGCCGTTGCCCTGCACCGGGTTCAGAATGTCTTCCACGGCCAGCCCGTGAGCGCGGCAGGAGTTGAAGTCTTCGATGCCGTAGGCCGGTGACGAGTGCACGATGCCGGTGCCGTCTTCGGCGGTGGCGTACTCGGCCACGTAGACCGGCGAGAGGCGGTCATAGCCCTTGTCCACATGCGCCAGCGGGTGGTGAAAGTTCAGGCCAGCCAGCGCCGTGCCTTTGGCGGTGGCGAGCACCGTGCCTTGCAGGCCGTAGCGCTCCAGGCACTTCTCGACCAGCGCGCTGGCCAGCACCAGCAAGCCCCGCCCGGTGTCGACGAGCGAATACTCGATCTCGGGGCCGACGTTGAGCGCCTGGTTCGCCGGGATCGTCCACGCGGTCGTGGTCCAGATGACGATGAACGCGTCTTTCGTCAGCGCCGGCAGGCCGAACGCCGCGGCGAGTTTGCCCGGCTCGGCCGAAAGGAAACCCACGTCGATCGTCTGCGACTTCTTGTCGGCGTATTCGATCTCGAACTCGGCCAGCGACGAGCCGCAGTCGAAGCACCAGTACACGGGCTTCAGGCCGCGGTACACGAAGCCGCGCTCGATGATCTTCTTCAGCGCGCGGATCTCGTTGGCCTCGTTGCCGAAGTCCATCGTGCGGTACGGGTGCTCCCAGTCGCCGAGCACGCCCACGCGTTTGAAGTCGGCCATCTGCTGCGCGATCTGCTCGGTGGCGTAGGCCCGGCTCTTCGCCTGCACCTCGGCGCGGTCGAGCTGGCGGCCGAAGGTCTTTTCGATCTGGTTCTCGATCGGCAGGCCGTGACAGTCCCAGCCCGGCGTGTAGCGCGCGTCGAAGCCCGCCAGTTGGCGCGCCTTGACGATCATGTCTTTCAGGATCTTGTTGGCAGCGTGGCCCACGTGCAGCGTGCCGTTCGCATAGGGCGGGCCGTCGTGCAGCACGAACAGCGCTGCACCAACGCGCGCGTCGCGCAACTGCTTGTAGATGCCCTTGTCGCCCCATTCCTTGACCCAACCCGGCTCGCGTTTGGGCAGATCGCCACGCATCGGGAACGGTGTGTCGGGCAGGTTCAGTGTGGCTCGGTAGTCGGTCTTGGTGTCTGTGGACATGGTGAAACTCGGTGTGCCCGATCATGCGTTCGCCGACGGGCCGGCAAGAAGGATGAAGCCGCGCGCGCGAGGCTGTCGTGAGCGGATCAGGCTCGAAGCGAGCCCGCTAAATAATTCGGTCGCGGCTGGTCTGGCGGTGCTGCGCGGCGTGGGCGGCCAGAAAGGCGCGGGCGTCGCCGGTGTCCTTGTGGATGGCGGCGGTCAGCGCCGGCAGCCCGTCGTAGCGGGCTTCGTCGCGAAGTTTGTGCAGCAGTTCCACCCGCACGAGTTTACCGTAGCCCCCCTCGGCGGCCAGCGTGCCTGGCCAGGCCAGGCAGTAGACCTCGAGCAGCACACGGCCGCTGTCGTCCACGGTCGGGCGTTTGCCCAGGCTGGCCACGCCGTCGACGGGCTCGTTGGCCAGGCCGTGGGTGCGCACCGCGTAGATGCCGAGCGCGGCCGGCTTCGGGTGGTGAAAACGCAGGTTCAGCGTGCGGAAGCCGTCGCTGCGACCGGCCGCGCTTTCGCCCAGGCTGCGCCCGAGCTTCTTGCCGTGGATCACGTGGCCGCTGATGCTGTAGGGGCGGCCGAGCAGGGCGGCCGCGCGTTCCATGTCACCGGCCGACAGCGCTTCGCGCACTGCCGAACTCGACACCCGCAGGCCGCTCACCTCGTAGCTGTTCATGCGCGCCACGTCGAAACCGGCGGCCGGGCCGGCAGCGTCGAGCATGGCGTAGTCGCCAGCGCGTTTGGCGCCGAAACGGAAGTCGTCGCCGACCAGCACGTAGCGTGTGCCCAGGCCACGCACCAGCACATCGTCGATGAAAGCCTGTGGGGTTTGCGCTGCGAACGCGCGGTTGAAGCGCAGCACCACCACCTGGTCGATGCCGCAGCGCTCGAGCTCGCTCAGCTTGTCGCGCAGCGTGGCGATGCGCGCCGGTGCCAACTCGGGCTTGCCGGCGAGCTGCGCGAAGTAGTCGCGCGGGTGGGGCTCGAAGGTCATCACGCACGAGGGCAGATTGCGGTGCTGCGCTTCGGAGCGCAGCAGCGCCAGCATGGCCTGGTGGCCGCGGTGAACGCCGTCGAAGTTGCCGATCGTGAGGGCGCAGGCGGGCGCGATGCCGGGGTGGTGGAAGCCGCGAAACACTTGCATGCGCGGCATTATCGGGTGCGGCATGCGCCGGGGCGCGCAAGCGCGTGGAGCGGGTCGGCGGTCAGCGGGCTCAACATCGACGTTGACGCGCGGAACTGGTCCGGAAAGACAGGGCATTTCCTTCCCTGGCGGGAATGCCCGGGCCGCAATAATGTGCAATGCCGGACTACTTCGACGTGCAAGCCCTGTGCGGTCAATTCGATCGCAGGGAAATCAACGCAGGGCGCTTCCTGGAAGAGTGTGCGCGCCTGCTTGCCGCTGCGATCCGCTGTGCCCGCGTCGGCATCTGGCTGTTCGAGGATGTGTCCGACGGCCGTGCGCTGCGCTGCCTCAGCTTCTACGACGGCATCCACGACCGCATGACGCTCTTGCCCAACGAGACCAGCCTGCAAGTGGGTGCGTATTTCGAAGCCTTGGAACAGGTCGGGCACGTGCTCGCGAACGATGCGCGTACCCACCCGGCCACTGCGGGGTTCTTCAGCGAGAGAGTCAGCGTCAATGGTGTTCGCTCGTTGTTGGCCGCGTCGTTTTCGGTCAACGGCTGTCTGTTCGGCGCCTTCACCTGCACCAATACCCGGATCACCGAGTGGAGCCCAGCACAGCTGGCCACGCTCAAGCGCATGGGCGCGCGTGTCAGTCTGGCCCTGGTCAACGCCTCGCGCACGAGCCAGGCCACCCTTCCGATGCCACTCTAGGCAACGATCGATGTGAGGTCTCGGTGACACAGCTGATCAATCACCTCGCGGAAATCACCGGCTTTCGCGACCGCGATCAGCTCGACGCTTCGGTGGTGCGCGCCGTCCACGACGTGTTGCGCCCGCTGTCGGCTGGCATCTACCGCTGCGTGGGCGAAGTGGGTGGCCAGCGCTGGTTGACGCGGGCACGCATCGGGCTCGACGACTCAGCCGCCACGGTCGACCCGCTGTCGACCGATATCCTTGTGCTTCCCGAATTCGACAGCGCGCCGGCGCGCCGCCAATGTTTCCTGACCGGCCAGGTGGTGACCGACGGCAGCGTGCCGCAGACGAGTTGTTTCCCGATCGCCACCGAGCGCGAAGTGGTCGGTGTGCTGGAGATGCAGACCGCCGGGCCGCTGAGCGCCAGCGACCGGGCCATGGTGAGCACCATCGTGCGCATCTACGGCAACTTCCACGATCTGCTCGACCACAGCGAACGCGACCCGCTCACCGGTCTGTTGAACCGCCAGACCTTCAACTCGGCGCTGATGGCGCGCGCGAAAAAGGCGCTCGAGAGCGATGGCACGGAGTCTGGCCGGCGTGCCGCTTCGGCGGCAGCGGCGCTGTGGCTGGGCGTGGTCGACATCGACCACTTCAAGCGCGTGAACGATACCTACGGCCACCCGATCGGCGACGAAGTCCTGTTGCTGCTGTCGCGCCTGTTGCGTTCGAGCTTCCGGCACTTCGATCGCATCTACCGCTTCGGCGGCGAAGAATTCGTGGTCGTGCTCGACTGCGCGGCGGCTGGCCAGGCGAGCCTGGCCTTCGAGCGGATGCGTGCCAACGTGGAACGCTTCGAGTTCCCGCAGGTCGGGCGCGTGACTGTCAGCGTCGGCTTCACCCTGACCGATGTTTCGGACACGCCGTCGTCGGCCTTCGCTCGGGCCGACAAGGCCTTGTATTACGTGAAGGAACACGGCCGAAACCAGGTCGCGCAGTTCGAGAATCTCGTATGTGACGGGCAGATCGTTGAAACGCACATCGTCGGCGAGGTCGAGCTTTTCTGACGGATCGGTGCTGCCGAGCCCGACGGTGACACCATCAGGCGGTGTCGGGCCGCTTCAGGTGCCGGTATACGAGACCGCGCGACACGCCGAGCTTGCGGGCTGTGCGCGAGACGTTGCCTTCGCAGGCCTGAAGGGTCTGGTGGATGAGCTGACGATCGTTGTCCCGCAGCGTGCCGGCGGCGTCGGGCGCGATCGCGAACCCCGTTGCCGGCACCACCGGGGCAGCGGCCTCGGCCCGCGGCGCGGGCGCCGGCACGTTGGGCACCGCAAAGAGGCGCGTGGCACCGTCGCGCGCCTGCAGGTGGGCCGACATCCACACGTTGAGCCCGTTGGGCAGGCGGTGCAGGCCCGGACGGGGCATGCGCGTCAGCCGCAGCATCGCGTTCAGATCGAGGCCGAACACCCCTTCGGCAGCCAAGCCGCGCTCGGCCTTGGCCGCGCCGAGCAGACGCGCGCCGACGTTGTTCGTCCACGCGATGCTGCCGTCGGCGGCCAGGCCCGCCAGGCCTTCCATCGGCGTGCCCAGCATCGAGGCGCTGGTCTGCAGGCGCACGATGATGTGGTCACCCGATTGCGCGCGCAGCAGCTGGTTTTCGATCGTGGTGGCGTACATCGAGACCACCGCGGCGGCGTCGAATCCGAAGGGCTGGCCTTCGCTCGTCACATCGAGCACCCCGGCCAGCCGGCCGTGCACGTCGTGGATGGGGGCGGCGGCGCAGTACATCTGCTGCAGGCTGCCGAAGAAGTGCTCGGCGCCGAGCACCAGGCAGGCCTCGCCCGAATGTGTCGTCACGCCAGGCGCGGCGGTGCCGATTTGGGCTTCGCCCAGGTTGGCACCAACCCGACGGGCCAGTGGCATCAACACTTCTTGCAGGTTCACCGACGAGCGGGTGGCGTGCACGACCACGCCGTGCGGGTCGGTCAGGATGGCGGTGCAGGTGGTGCCGGCAAGGGTGGTTTCGAGTTGGCTCAGGTCGGTGGCGGCGGCTTCGAGCAACTGCCGGCTGCGCGCCAGCGCAGAGTGGATGCGACTCGCCGTGACCGGGTTGAAGGCGATGTTTTCGCCAGGGTCGCGGCGCGCCTGAACGCAGCGCGACCACGACTGGATCACCTGGTCGTTAATGAGCCCAGAGGGGCGCACGCCATCCTCGAAAAAACGTTGCCGCGCCAGCGCCAGGCGCTGCTGCGGCGTAGAAAAAAAGGGCTGCGCGGGCAATGCGCCGGTTTGCGGTCTTGGGTCCAAGGGTCGTCTCCGACGGGTTGTTTGTAGCTGCCCCGGAATCTGTCATGAATCGGAACAGATTTCTCCCCCGGGAAACTACCTTGTTGATGCTGCATGGCCGGCGCCGGATGCTCCGGGTCGATTCTTCAACCCCTGAACGCCCGCGCCGAGGCGACACGAGGAGACACGATGTACCAACGATCGCCGAAGGCGGGTCGCCGCATTTTTACCACCCGCCTGGGGGCCTGGATCTTGCCGCTGGCGGCTGTGCTGGGTGCTGGCCCGGTGCTTGCCGCCGATGCCGCCAAGGGCTCGGAAGCGCACATCCGCGCGGTCACCGGCAAGGTCGACGGCGCCGCCATCAGCGCCAACGCGAAGGCGACGAAAGACTGGCCTTCGTACGGCCTGGACTACGCCGAAACCCGCTTCAGCAAGCTGACGCAGGTGACCGATGCGAACGTCGGCAAGCTCGGCCTGGCCTGGACCTACAACCTCGAATCCACGCGCGGCGTCGAAGCCACGCCGCTGGTGGTCGACGGCATCATGTACGTCACCGCCTCGTGGAGCGTGGTGCATGCGGTCGACGTGCGTACCGGCAAGCGGCTGTGGACCTTCGATCCGCAAGTCGACCGCAAGATCGGTTTCAAGGGCTGCTGCGACGTGGTCAACCGCGGCGTGGCCATCTACAAGGGCAAGGTCTATGTCGGCGCCTTTGACGGCCGCCTGATCGCGCTCGATGCCGCCACCGGCGCGAAGGCCTGGGAGGTCGACACGCGCACCGACCCCAAGCGCCCGTACACGATCACCGGCGCGCCACGCGTCGTCAAAGGCAATGTGCTGATCGGCCAGGGTGGCGCCGAATACGGGGTGCGCGGCTACATCACTGCATACGACGCGCAGACCGGCAAGCAAAAGTGGCGCTTTTTCGCGGTGCCGGGCGACCCGAGTCTGCCGTACGAGAACGACGCGATGAAGATGGCGGCCAAGACCTGGGACCCGAGCAACAAGTACTGGGAAGCCGGCGGCGGCGGCACGCCCTGGGACACGATGGCGTTCGACCCCAAACTCAACCTGCTCTACATCGGCACGGGCAACGGCTCGCCGTGGTCGCGCAACCTGCGCAGCCCGAAGGGCGGCGACAACCTGTTTCTCGCGTCGATCGTCGCGGTGAACGCCGACACCGGCAAGTACGTGTGGCACTACCAGGAAACGCCGGGCGACAACTGGGACTACACCTCGACCCAGCCGATGATCCTGGCCGACATCAAGTTGAACGGCAAGGCGCGCAAGGTGATCCTGCACGCGCCGAAGAACGGCTTCTTCTTTGTCGTCGACCGCACCAACGGCCAGTTCATCTCGGCCAAGAACTTCGTCGACGTGAACTGGGCCACCGGGTATGACGCCAAGGGCCGGCCGATCGAGGTCGAAGGCGCGCGTGGCGCGACGCCACGTGACGCGATTCCCGGTCCGTTCGGCGCGCACAACTGGCATCCGATGTCGTTCAACCCGATGACCGGGCTGGCCTACCTGCCGGCGCAGAACGTGCCGATCAACCTGGCCGACGACAAGACCTGGAGCATGAATGCCAACAAGCCCGGCCAGCCGCACAGTGGCATGGGTTGGAACCTGGCCATGAGCGCGAACCTCGAGCCACCGAAGAGCAAACCCTTCGGCCGCCTGATCGCTTGGGACCCGGTCGCGCAGAAGGAGGCGTGGCGCGTCGAGCAAGTCTCTCCCTGGAACGGTGGCACGCTCACCACAGCCGGCAACCTGGTGTTCCAGGGCACCGCGGACGGGCGCTTCGTGGCCTACAACGCGAAGACCGGCGAGAAACTCTGGGAGACGCCGGTCGGCACGGGCATCGTCGCGGCGCCGTCGACCTACGAGGTCGATGGTCGGCAATACGTGTCGATCGCGGTCGGTTGGGGCGGGGTCTACGGCCTGTCGCAGCGCACCACCGAGCGCGAAGGCCCGGGCACCGTCTACACCTTCATGATCGGCGGCACGGCCACACCGCCCGACTTCAGCAAATACCAGATCGGCCCGCTGGTGGCCGGTGTCAAGTACGACCCGGCCCATGTGGCCGAAGGCACGGCGCTGTACGTCAGCAACTGCGTGTTCTGCCATGGCGTGCCGGGCGTCGACCGCGGCGGCAACATCAAGAACCTGGGCTACATCAACACCGAAGAACTTGCCAACCTTGGCAGCTTCGTTTTCAAGGGCCCGTTCGTCGAGCAAGGCATGCCCGACTTCACAGGCAAGCTCACGCCGGCCGATGTGACGAAGATCCAGGCGTTCATCCAGGGCACGGCCGACGCGATACGGCCGAAGAAGTAGCCGGCGCAGATCGAACCCGGCGCCGGCTGTGCGGACCGGCCGGCGCCGTTCAGCCCACCAGGATCACGCGCATGCCCAGCAGCTTGCCGCCGGGGCGGTCGAGCACCTGGATCGTCGCCTGGCGTGGCCGCACGCCTTCGGGCAGCGGCAGGCTGCCACGCACGACCTGCTGGCTGCCGATCGACAGCGTGACGGGCTTCAGCGGCACCGAGACGTCGGCACCGCGCGCGCCCTGGCCCGCCACGATGAGTTGCAGCACAGCGGCCATTGGTTTGCCCGACGCCCGCTCGCGCGTGAGCACCACGTCATACGTGAGCTGGCCGGCTTTCACGCCGAAGCGCGCGCCCCGCACTTCGACGCTGCCGCCGCGCGGGTCGGGCGGCAGCTGCGCCACGACCGAAGCCACATCGTCGCGCAGCTGGGTGGTGGTGGTGCGGCTGGCCGCGAGTTCGTCGCTGAGCGCTTGGCGTTCGGCGCGCGTGGTTTCGAGCCGCTTCGCGGTTTCCGCAAGTTCCCCCTTCAGGCGCAGCCGGTCGGCGTCGGCCTGGCTGAAAGCGGTGGTCAGCTTGACCGACTCGGCCGCCGAAAGGCGCGGTGGCAGGTAACGCTCCTGCACGACGATGACGCCGACCACGCCGCCGACGATGCCGATCAACAAGAGCACCAGCCAGCGCGGCAGGCGAAAGCCCGAGCGGCGACGGCCATAGGGATTGAAGGGGATGGGTCTGGATCGGCCGAACATGCGCAGTGAATGAAATCAGGGTGAAACGAACTGCGAGCGTAACGCCGACGAATACACACCCTGAAACACGACGTATCTCGCGGGGATTGTTGTCGCAGGCCTTGTGCGCCCAGGCCTACACTCGCGCGCGCTCACTGCAACCGCCCGCTTCCCGAATGAACCCATTGCCACCCGCCCCCAGCAAACCGCAAATCGCTTTGCTCGAACCCTTCGAGCGCCTGGGGCTGGAGCGCATCCGCCTCGTCGCCACGGCCGCGCAGGCCGAGCAGGCCGAACGCGAGATGACGGGTGTGGCGGTGTTCGGTTTCGACACCGAATCGAAGCCAACCTTCGCCAAGGGCGAGTTGTCGGACGGGCCGCACATCGTGCAGCTCGCAACGGTCGACACGGCCTGGGTGTTCCAGCTGCATGACCTGGCCTGCCGCGCCCGCGTGGCGCAGTTGCTGGAAGCGCACCCGGCGCTGAAGGTCGGCTTCGGGCTGGGCGACGACCGCCGGCGCATTCTGGAAAAGCTCGGTGTCGAGGCGCGCAACGTCGTCGACCTGAACACGGTCTTCAACCGCATGGGTTACCGCAAAGACATCGGCGTGAAGAGCGCAGTGGCGATCGTTTTCAACCGGCGTTTCCTGAAATCGGGCAAGGCCAGCACCTCGAATTGGGCGGCACGCCAGCTGGCCGATTCGCAGCTGCTCTATGCCGCCAACGACGCCTACGCGGCAGCACGTGTGTTCGACGCGCTCGACCCGGCTGCGCAAGCGCTGGCCGGCTGAAGCGCTGGCCCTGGGTGGCTTCCGCGCGTGCGTGGCCAAGCCCTGTTTTCGCCGTCCTGTACCCTCGGCGGATTCAAAGCCCAAGAGACAAACCCATGAAAGACTTCCCCGCCCGCGAAAAACTCGACCTGACCGAGAAGGTCGCGCGTTACCTCGTGATCGCCGGCACGCTCGACAAGAACGCCGCGCCCGACGACTACGACCTCGCCAACGAACTGAGCCTCGAGCTGGCGATGGTGCTGCCAAGCCCGATCTACCGCGCCATGGTCGAAGCCGCGGCGCACCCTGACGGCAAGGTCAACCCGGCCACCGTGGCGGTGATGATGCGCAAGGAACTGCTGCCGCCCAGCGATGCCGATCTTCAGCCCGAGCAGGTGGCGTTCCACACGCCGGGGGTCACGACGAAGCCGCGCAGCCGCGCTCACTGAGCGCCCGGGCGCCAGCCTTCAGCCGCCGCCGAGCACCGCCTCAGGCCCGCTCAGCCAACGCCACTTTCCGGGCGCCAGATCGCCGGGCAGCTCGAGAATTCCGTAGGCGCTGCGATGCAAGGCGCTCACTGTGTTGCCTGTGGCGGCGAGCATGCGTTTGACCTGGTGGTACTTGCCTTCGAGCAGTGTCAGGCGCAGCGCGCGTTCGCCGGTTTTCTCGGCGGCCGCGGCGCGCACCGGCAGCGGGTCGTCGTGCAAGACCACGCCGCGCAGCAACTCGTCGATCTGCGCTTCGGTGACCGGCTCGAGCGCTTCGATCTCGTAGACCTTGGGCACGTGTTTTTTCGGCGACGTGAGTCGGTGGATCAACGCGCCGTCGTCGGTCATCAGCAGCAGGCCCGTGGTGTCTTCGTCGAGCCGGCCCACCGGCTGCAGGCCGCGCACGCGCAGCGGCGGCGGCAGCAGGCTCATCACGCTCGGGTGATGTTTGGGCTTTTGCGAACACTCGTAACCGGCGGGCTTGTGCAACAGCACCAGCGCCTTGCTGCGGTACGGCCACGCCTCACCGCGCACACCGAACACCAGGCCTTCGGGATCGACCTCGTGGAACGGGTCGTCGCACACCGTGCCGCCCAGCGTGACATGCCCGGCGAAGATCAGCCCTTCGCATTCGCGGCGCACGCCGAAGCCTTGGGAATAGAGGACCTGGGAGAGTTTCATGGGGCTGGGGTGAAGAGGGCAATGAAGGTGCGGCCGCAGATTGTCGTTCGGCCACAAACTGGTCTACAAACGGGGGTTTGATTTTTCCGAGGGGCCACGCCATGACACCCGTTCGCTGGGGCATTCTTTCCACCGCGTTGATCGCGCGCCAGAAGATCATTCCGGCCATGCGCAAGAGCGGCCTGATGGAGTTGTGTGCGATCGCCTCGCGCTCATTGACCAGCGCGCAGGCTGCGGCCACCGAGCACGGCATTCGCAAAGCCTACGGCTCCTACGAAGAGATGCTGGCCGACCCGGACATCGAGGCCATCTACAACCCCTTGCCCAACGATCTGCACGTGCCGATGACGCTGGCCGCGCTGGAAGCCGGCAAACACGTGTTGTGCGAAAAGCCGATGGCCATGAAGGCGGCCGATCTTGTCGTCTTGCGGCCTTACGCCACACTGCTGCACGTGCGCGAGGCCTTCATGGTGCGCCACCACCCGCAATGGGCCGAGACGCGCGCGCTGGTGCGCGAAGGCGCGATCGGCGAGCTGCGCTACATGCAGGTGCCATTCAGCTACTTCAACGACGACCCGAACAATATCCGCAACCGGCCAGACGCCGGGGGTGGTGCGGCCTACGACATCGGCTGTTATGCGATCACGGCGGGCCGTTGGTTTTTCGAATGCAACCCCGAACGCGTGATCGCCCTTGTCGACCGCGACCCGGCCTTCCACACCGACCGCACCACGAGCGCGCTGCTCGACTTCGGCCATGGCCGGCAACTGGCCTTCAGCGTGAGCACGCAGGCAGCGCGCTACCAGCGGGTGCAACTGGTCGGCACCCAGGGACGCATCGAGATCGATGTGCCGTTCAACGCACCGGAAGCCGCGCCCACCCGTTACCACGTGCACGGCATGGGCGGTGCGGGCGCGCTGCCGCCGCGCACTGTCACCGTGCCACCGGCCGATCACTACCAGCTGCAAATGGAAGCGTTCTCGCGCGCGGTTCGCTCCGAAGCGCCCGACGCCGCGGGCCTGGACGACGCGCTCGCGAACATGCGCGTGATCGAGGCGCTGTTCGAGTCAGAAAAGAGCGGCCGTTTCGAGAGGCCCTGACCTTCGGCGTGGCGCGAGCGTGAATGATTGCGAACTTTTCCGCAAACTTCGAGGGTTCGAGTTCGCGCAGCACTTCTTCGCGTCTGGGATCATGCCGACGCCCCCTGAACCTGGGGGCAAAAACGAAGGTGTGCATGGGCACAATGCCCCCCAGCCGGAGCGACCGTGGCCCTTGCAAGAGCATGCGGTTTCCTTGAATGATCCGCGTGCGTGTTCTAGCTAAAGGTTTTCCAGTCACTATGAAACCATTGTGGAGCCATCTGGCCGATCTGTTCGTTCGTCAACGTGAGCTTGCGGGTGCAGCGAACGCCCTGCTCATGTTCGGCGGGGCCTTCACTGCGTACTTCTTCCGTCGCGAGCACCGCGAGCTGTTCGGGCTGGACATCTTCCGTGACTACCTCGGCGGGATCGACGGTGGAGACGTGCTGTTTCATCTGAGCCACCGGCACTACTTGTCGAAGGCGCTGAGTTACCGGCAGCGTGTCCAGTGCGCATTGACGCACTACCAGTTCGAAGGCCGAGGCCACGATCTTGCCTACAAGGAAGCCGTCTACCGCGGGCAAGGTCTGGAGCTTTGGTCGGAGACTGTCGACGAGACCCGCTACAGCCTGAAGCTTCGCGCCACCACCGAGCTGCGGCATGAAGGCGGCATCAGCGTCGTGCTGTACGCAGATGACACCTGGCTGAGCGAGATGTCGTATTCATGGGTCGATGCCACGATCTTCGGCCTGGAGAGCGGTGTCGTGCCTTTCGTTACCCGCAACCAGTCGGTGCGGCACGACGCTGACAGCCTGCGCCGGTTTCGGAGCGCATTTCCTCAAAATTCGCCGCGCTATTTTTGCCTTGCCGCGCTGGAAGGCGTCGTGATGGCACACGGCGCCGAGCGTGTTCTGGCGGTGAAGCACGACAGCCAGGTCGCCTTCGCCGAAGAATTCAAGAGCGGCTTCCGCAACTCGTACTGCGACTTCTGGAAATCTTTCGGCGCCACCGAACTGGATCGACAGGCGTATGTGATGCCACTGCCGACGTCGCTCGCTCCTGTGGGTGAGGTCAAGGCCAAACACCGCCGCCGCGCAATTGAGCGGCGGCGCTATCGCTCGGCAATCACCGACAACGCAATGCGCACGATGGCGCTGCGTCGAGTTGGCCCCGCGCCCGAGCCGCAAGGCGAACGCGCAAAGTCGGTGACGCCTTGGCTGCTGGCACCTCTGGCGCCCCACCTCGATACGGTGGCGACTCTCGCCCTATCGATCTGACGATGCCCGCGCTACCGGGGCCAGAGTGTCCCTCGCGCGGGCCGTCTTCAGAGTCTGGGAAACTTACTTCGCCATCGCCTTGTCGGTCACCGCATGCGTCCAGGCGGCGGCGCCCGGGTCCTTCTTGATCACCGGGTCGCTGCCACCGGCCAGCAGCACCTTCACCGTGCGCTGGTAGGCGGCCGGGTCGAGCACGCCCATCTTCGGCGTGCCCGAGTTCGTGATCAGCTTCGCCACGTTCTCGAGCTGGCGTTTCTGCACTGCGGCAGTCGAGCCGCCCGAGGTGTCGGCGGCGAGCACGATCTTCACGGCTTCGTCCTGGTTCTTGATCGCGTATTCCCAGCCCTTGATCGAGGCCTTCACGAACTTGGCGAGCTTGGCGACATACGCCGCGTCTTTCAGGTCGGGCTCGCGGGCGTACAGGCCATCTTCGAGAGTTGCGACACCCTGGTCTTCATACGGGAAGGTCACGAGGTCGCTGGCCTTCACACCGGCGTCGATCACTTGCCAGTACTCGTTGTAGATCATGGTCGAGATGCAGGCGGCCTGGTTCTGCAGCAGCGGGTCGACGTTGAAGCCCTGCTTGAGCACCTTCACGTCGGGGTTGGCACCGCTGGTCTTCAGGCCCAGTGTGCCCATCCAGCTGAGGAACGGGTACTCGTTGCCACCGAACCAGACACCGAGCGTCTTGCCCTTGAAGTCTTTGGAGGTCGTGACGCCGCTGGCTTTCTTGCAGGTCAGCATCATTCCCGAGCGGTTGAAGATCTGCGCCACGTTGACCATGGGCACGCCGGCTTCGCGCGCAGCGAGCGCGCTGGGCATCCAGTCGACCGTGAGGTCGGCGCCCTTGGCGGCGAGCACCTGAGCCGGTGCGATGTCGGGGCCGCCGGGCTTGATGGTCACGTCGAGGCCGGCATCCTTGTAAAAGCCCTTGGCGGCGGCTACGTAGTAACCGGCGAACTGGGCTTGGGGCAACCACTTGAGCTGCACGGTGACCTTGTCGGCAGCAGACGCCGCGCCGGCAAAGCCCGCCAGCATCAACGAGAGCAGAAGAGTTGTTTTACGCATCAGGGAACTCCGGAGTTTGTGCCTTGCGGCGGGGGTGATTTGAAGGAGCAGCACAGCATTGGACATCATCCGCCGCTGCGAATCGAGGGGTGCCAGAAGGTGACGCGGCGCTCGGCCCAGCCCAGCACACCGTAGAGCAAGGAGCCTGCCAGCGCGGCGACAAGAATCGCCGCCCACACCAGCCCCATGTTCAGGCGCGCCGCTTCGGTCGAGATGCGAAAACCCAGGCCCGAGATCGGCGAGCCGAAGAACTCGGCAACGATCGCGCCGATCATCGCCAATGTCGAGTTGATCTTCAGTGCGTTGAAGACGAAGGGCAGGGCGACCGGGATGCGAAGCGAGAACAAGGTGCGCCAGTAGCTCGCACCGTACGAGCGCATCAGGTCACGTTCCATGTGGCCCGATTCTTTCAGCCCGGCGAGCGTGTTCACGAGCATCGGAAAGAAGGTCATCACGACGACGACCGCGGCCTTCGAATGCCAGTCGAAGCCGAACCACATCACCATGATGGGCGCGATGCCGACCAGCGGCACCGTGCTCGCGAGCGCGGCCACGGGCAGCAGGCCACGTTGCAGGAACGGGCTGCGGTCGATCAACACGCCGGTGACGAAACCGAGCGAACAGCCGGCGACCAGGCCGATCAGCGCAGAGTGCAACACCGTCTGCACGAAGTCGCCCACCAGCACGCCGAAACTCGCGAGCAGCGCGTGGCCGATCAGCGATGGCGCCGGCAACAGCACCTGCGGTACATCGAACGCCTGCGTCAGCACTTGCCAGAAGACAAGCACCCACACGCCGAACAACAACGGGGTGCCGAGTTGGCAGAGCCACCCGTTTTCGTCGCGCGCGGCGAGCCAGCGCACGCTGAAGACCGCCACCACGAGCATCAGCAACAGCGCCGCGGTCAACACAACGGCGCTCACCGTTTGCCTCCGGGCGTGAGCCACCGTTCTGCGAGCGCAACAAGGCCGGTCAGGAACAGGCCGAGCAACGCCGACATCACCAGCGCCGACCAGATCTGCACCGTGTTGCCGTAGTACGAGCCGGTCAGCAGGCGCGCGCCGAGGCCTGCCTGTGCACCGGTGGGCAGCTCGCCGACGATGGCGCCGACCAGCCCGGCCGCAATGGCCACGCGCAAGGATGGGAACAGGAACGGCAGGGAAGCTGGCACGCGCAGCTTCCAGAAGGTGTGGCTGGCCGAGGCCGCGTAGGTGTGCAGCAACTCGAGTTCCAGGATGCCCGGAGAGCGCAGCCCCTTCACCATCGCCACTGCGACCGGAAAGAAGCACAAGTACATCGAGATGATGGCCTTCGGGAAGGTGCCGCTCAGCCCGAAGCTGCCCAGGATCACGATCACGATCGGCGCGATGGCAAGCACCGGAATGGTCTGCGACGCGATGACCCACGGGAACAGGCTGCGTTCCAGCGTGCGCGAATGAACGATCGCCACCGCGAGCACCGCGCCGAGCACGGTGCCCATCACGAAGCCGAGCAGCGTGGCCGCGCTGGTGACGGCGGCGTGGTACAGCAGGTTGCGCGGCGAATCGAGCGGCCAGCCGAAGACGGAATCGAACAGGTCGAGCGCAATCTGGTGCGGCGCGGGCAAGACCGGCCGGTCCATCGACAGCGTGAGGCGGGCCAGCTCGATGAAAGTCCAGCCGGGGCGGTCGGACAGCACCCGTTCGATCACTTGTGGGGCGTTGAGCCAGATCGCAGCGCCGTACCAAATGAGCAGCACGACAACGAGCACCGTCAGCACCGGGCCGACGCGAAACCACGCAGCCGACAGCGCGCTGCGCTCGGTGCGATCGCCGGTCATCGCAATCGCTGCACTCACGCGTGCCCTTCCTGCAGGGCCACGCGCACGCGGTGCGCGATGGCGGTGAACTCCGGCGTGTCGCGCACGTCGAGCGTGCGGTCGGCCGGCAAACCCGACTCGATCACGTCGACGATGCGCCCTGGCCGTGGCGACATCACGACGATGCGCGACGACAGGAACACCGCTTCGGGAATGGAGTGCGTGACGAACACGACCGTGCGTTTCTCTCGCTCCCACAAACGCAGCAACTGCTCGTTGAGCCGGTCGCGCGTGATCTCGTCGAGCGCGCCGAAAGGCTCGTCCATCATCAGCAGCTTGGGCTCGAAGCCGAGCGCACGCGCGATCGACACCCTTTGCTGCATGCCGCCCGAGAGCTGCCATGGGTACTTGCCTTCGAAGCCGGTGAGGCCGACACGTTCGAGCTGTTCCATCGCGATGGCGCGGCTCTTGTCGGGCGGCACACCGTGGATTTCGAGCGGCAGACGCACGTTGGCCAGCACGGTGCGCCACGGGAACAGCGCCGGTGCCTGGAACACATAACCGTAAGAACGGGCGAGCCGTGCGTCACGCGAGCTCAAGCCGTTGACGCGCACGCTGCCCGAGCTCACCTGCTCCAGATCGGCGATCACCCGCAGCAGCGTGGTCTTGCCGCAGCCCGAGGGGCCGATCAGCGAGATGAACTCGCCTTCACGAATGTCGAGGCTGACCCTGTCGAGCGCGGTGACGGTGTTTTCTGCGGAGGGGTAGACGACCGAAACGTTCTGGACTTCGACGGTGGGGGCTGGCGTGGCGGACAAAGGCAGGCTCGGCTCAAAAATCGGCAGCGTGTTCAGGCCACGCGCGCGGGGTTGTTCGGGTGGGTCGTCCAGTTCGCGTACTCGGCGGGCACGATGCGGCCGGTGCGGGTGTCGGTCTGGCCGGGTTGCAGCGCGTGCATCGTGATGCATTCCGGCACCGGGCAGACCGAGACGCAGAGGTTGCAGCCAACGCACTCGTCATCCATCACCTCGAAGTGGCGCTTGCCGTCTTTGATGGCGGTGATGGCCTGGTGCGAAGTGTCTTCGCAGACCACGTGGCAGCGGCCGCACTGGATGCACGCGTCCTGGTTGA
>JBDTTU010000042.1:0-35974 GCA_039930465.1 Burkholderiales bacterium | reverse complement strand
TGATGGACAGTGCAATCATGAGTCTGCTCGGCGCCTTCGTGCTGTCGATCATCGGCCTGTTCGTCTTCGTGTGGTCGATGCGCCGAGGCCTGCTGGTCGAGAACCCGGTTGCCGCCTCCGTCATCTTTGCCCCCGGCGAGCTCGGCAAGGTCGACGATCCGGCCCTCTCCGAGAACGCGCAGCGCTCCATGCAGGGCGCGGCCGGCGCACCCGACGCAGCGGTTGCCGCGGTCGATGCGGTGGCCATCGAAGCGCGGATCGCGTCCGATCAGTCCTCCGCCTTTCCGGTGTTCATGTTCATCGCGTTCGCCTGCATGTGGCTGCTGGTCGGCTCGGCCGCCGGCCTGATCTCGTCGATCAAGTTGCATGCACCCGACTGGCTGGTGAGTGAAGCCTGGATGACCTTCGGCCGCCTGCGCACCGTCCACCTCACCGCGGTGCTGTATGGCTGGATCACGAACGCCGCGCTCGGCATGATTCTCTGGGTGCTGCCACGTCTGCTGGGCACGCGCCTGCTCGGGGGCATCTGGGCCATGCTCGGCGGCGCGTTGATCAACACCGGCATCGCCGGCGGGATCGGTGCAATCGGCACCGGCTGGAGCGACGGCATGGAGTACCTCGAGATTCCGTGGCAGTTCGCGATCTTCATCTTCATCGGCTTCGTGCTCGTCATCCTGCCGGTGCTGTTCACGCTCGTGAACCGCAAGGTCGAGCACCTGTACGTCAGCGCCTGGTACATGGTCGCCGCGCTGCTCTGGATCTCGCTGCTCTTTCTGGTCGGCAAGCTGCCCGGCGTGCACACCGGTGTGCAGCAGGCGACGACCAACTGGTGGTACGGCCACAACGTGCTGGGCCTGTGGTTCACGCCGGTCAGCGTCGGCGCGATCTACTACTTTCTGCCCAAGATCATCGGGCGGCCGGTCAGCTCCTACAACCTGTCGATACTCGGCTTCTGGACGCTCGCGTTCTTCTACGGGCAGGTGGGCGGCCACCACCTGATCGGCGGCCCGGTGCCGGGGTGGCTCACCACGCTGTCGATCGTGCAGAGCGTGATGATGATCATCCCGGTGATCGCGTTCAGCATCAACATGGGCGGCACCTTGCGCGGCCGCATGCACCTGGCGCGATATTCGCCGACCTTGCGCTTCATGATGTTCGGCGGCCTGATGTACATGGCGTCCTCGCTGCAGGGCACGCTCGAGTCGCTGCGCAGCGTGAACCAGGTGACTCACTTCACGCACTTCACGGTGGCGCATGCGCATCTGGGCGCCTACGGTTTCGTCACGATGGTGTTGTTCGGTGCGATCTATTTCATGATGCCGCGCGTGCTCAACTGGGAGTGGCCATATCCGAAGCTGATCACGCTGCAGTTCTGGCTCGCGGCGATCGGCATCCTGGTCTACTTCATCGGGCTGTCGATCGGCGGCTGGCTGCAGGGCGAGGCGATGCTCGACGCCAAGCGGCCCTTCATGGAGTCGGTCACGTTGATGGCGCCGTATCTCGTTTCGCGCTCGGTGGGGGGGTCGTTGATGTTGCTCAGCCACCTGATCTTCGTCTTCCACTTCCTCGCGATGGCGCTGCGCTTTGGCCCGACACGCACCAGTGCTGCGCTGTTCTGGCAACAGGGTCTGCAGGAGCGCGCGCATGGACAATGAAGTCAAGCTCGCAGCCGGCGCCATGGTGGCGCTGAGTCTGGCAACGGCAGCGCTGGTGGTACTGCCGTACATCCAGGTGCGCGACATCAAACCGCTGCCCGGTCTGAAGGCTTACACCAGCGAGCAACTGCGAGGGCGAAACGTCTACGTGGCCAACGGCTGTGTCTACTGCCATACCCAGCAACCCCGCGATCGGAACTTCGGCCCCGACTTCGAACGCGGCTGGGGCCGCGCCTCCGTGCCGGCCGACTACGTGTACGACCGGCCTCACCTGCTCGGCAGCATGCGCACCGGCCCCGACCTGTTCAACATCGGCGCGCGCCAGCCCAGCAAAGACTGGCATCTCGGCCACCTGTACCAGCCGCGCGCCTACGTGCCAGGTTCGATCATGCCGGCCTACCCCTATCTGTTCTACGTCAAGGCAGCGGCAGAAGAAGGCGAACAGGTCCTGAACCTGCCGCCGGGCTACAGCCCCGTGGGCAAGGTGGTGGTGCCTACGCCCGAGGCGCTCGACCTGGTCAAGTACCTGCAGGCGCTCGACCACACCTACCCGGTTCTGCCCCCCGAGCCAAAGCCCTGAAGCCGATTCAAAGCAAGGCCGACATCATGTCAATTGAATCCGAACTGGGCCGCCGCGCGCAACAGCGCGAGACGACCGAGCCGTCCGAACGCAGCCAACCGATCCCAGTGATCGTTGCGGTGGTCACGCTCGTGGTGGTGGTGACCGGCGTGCTCTACATCTTGCTGTCGGAGCCTTTCGGCCGGCCCGATCTCGGCGACCGTCGCACGCTGGCTGACCTTCGACCGGCCGTGGTCCGACCCGGCCAGAGCGCTGACGGGCAGCAGGTGTTCAGCGCCAATTGCGTCGCTTGCCATCAAGCGACGGGCAAGGGATTGCCTGGCGTGTTCCCGCCTCTCGACGGTTCGGAATGGGTGAATGGCGATCCACGGGTGCTTGCCAACATCTTGCTGCATGGAGTAACCGGCGACATCAGCGTCGCAGGTCAAACCTACAAGGGCGCGATGCCGAGCTTCGGGCAATTGGGCGACGCTGAGCTGGCTGCGGTGCTCAGCCATGTTCGCAGCGCATGGTCCAACAAGTCCGCCGCGATCAAGGTCGATCTGATCGCGACCGAGCGCAAGACCAGCGAACGCAAGACGCCGTTCGCGGGCGGCGACGAGTTGAAGGCGCTGACCGAAAAGAAGCCCTGAGCATGCGCTTGACCATGATGTCGGACTACGCGCTGCGGCTTTTGATGTATGCAGCGCAACAGCCGGACCGCCTGTGCACCATCGCCGAAGTGGCGCAGGCCTACGCGATCTCTGAAGCGCACTTGATGAAAGTCACGCATCAGCTCGCGGTGGCGGGCTGGCTCGTTACCGTGCGCGGCAAGGGCGGCGGGCTGCGTCTGGCAAGACCGGCGCGTGAGATCAACCTTGGTGCCGTGGTCCGCGATATCGAGCCTGATTTCTTTCTGGTTGAGTGCTTCGCGAGCGGAAGCGCCTGCGCCTTGACGGGCCGTTGCCGACTCACTGGTGTTCTGCAAAACGCGTTGCAAGGGTTCATGGATGGGCTGGACCGCCACA
The DNA here is from genome assembly GCA_039930465.1 of Burkholderiales bacterium. Lineage (GTDB taxonomy): Bacteria > Pseudomonadota > Gammaproteobacteria > Burkholderiales > Burkholderiaceae_C > LMDS01. The sequence continues at coordinate 32,732 of JBDTTU010000042.1, read as the reverse complement.
CGCTCGCCGACATCGTGCCGCCGGCAAAGCTCGCCGCCAAGCCCGGAACACGCAAGCGTTCGCCGGTCGTGCGCATGCGCGTGGGCTGATGCTGCGAACCGCGCTGGCCAGCCTTTCCCTGGCGTTGCTCGGCTGGTGGAGCGCCGCCTGGATCACCGAGGACTTCCAGGTCTGGACCGCAGAGGGCGCACGCCGGCTCACCGTGATCGAGCAACCCGTGCGCGCGCCGAAGGTGGCGCTCTTAGGCCCGGGCCTGATCGACGCGGACCTGCAAACTTTTCTGACGGGCGCTGGCAGAGCCACGATCGTCGATTTTGTCTACACACGTTGCCCGACGGTGTGCACCACCCTCGGCATCGGATTCCAGCAACTTCAGCAGGCACTTGGGGCTCAACGGACCGAGGGTGTGAAACTCCTGTCGATCAGCTTCGACCCGGCCCATGACGACGCCGCTGGCCTGCAGCGTTATGCGACCCAATGGCGCGCCGACCCCAGCCGCTGGGCGATCGCGACAGTGCCCGACGCCGATCAACTCCAGCGCCTGTTGAAGGTGTTCCAGGTCGTGGTGATCGACGACGGGCGCGGTGGCTACGAGCACAACGCCGCGCTTCTCGTGCTCGACGGGCGCGGACGTCTGGTGCGGATCTTCGACGATACCGAACTCGAACTCGCGCTGAACTACGCGCGCTCGATCGCTCGGCGAGGGTCCGGCGAATGACATCGATTTCAGTTTCAGCCGCGCGCGCCGCAACGTGGCGAACGGCAGCGGCTTGGCTCCTGCTGCTCCTGATGCTCGTGCCACCCTTACGGAAAATGATCGAGTCCAGCATGGCCGCTCACATGCTGATCCAGTACCCCTGCCTGATGGTGGCGGGCGCACTTCTGGTGGAGCGTGTGCCCTCGCGGTGGCTCGAGGCTGCGCAGCGCTGGAACGAACTGGGCATCGCGGGCCTTGTCTGCAGCGCACTCACGCTGGCGGTTCTGATGATCCCGAGGGTCCTGGACCTTTCACTCGTGAATGGGCAGGTCGAGGCGATAAAGCTGATCGCACTGATCGCGAACGGCGGAGCGCTGAGGCTGTCGTGGAAGCGCGCAGGCGTGGTGGTGCAGACTTTTTTTCTGGGCAACGTGCTTCCGATGACGGGCGTGGCCGGAACGATGTACCAAGATTCCGCGGTCCGCCTCTGCAACGCCTATCGGCTTGACGACCAGCAAGACCTCGGGCTCGCGCTGGTCGTACTCGCCGTCGCGACGGCCGCACTTTGGCTACTCGTTGTCGCCACGCGCCGGTCGGGCGGCGATTCCACGTACCCATGCGAGCAAACTATGGTGAAGGCAGCATCGCGAGAGCCTGGACGGCGCCCATGAGTACCCCTATCAAGCGGTGCAGGGATACCTCGAACTGGACTCTCCACCCGACTGGACGAAACCGATGAACTTGGTCAGCTTGATGCGCAGAATTCTGCACAAATTGCACCGCTGGTGAGGCATAGGCGCTAGATGCCCCCAGCCACAGCGGCATTTCGAAGCGCCGATTCGATCCAGTCTGGGCGAAGGACAGCTGTCCGACAAGCGCGCCAATGTCGCCTCCTGGCCGGGATCGTGAATTCGCAACCGTGCCAGGTAGCTGCCTGTCGGCACGGCGATTACCCCAGCGGCTCTGCCGCCGGCGCCCGCACATGCCGCGCCAGCGACTGGCGCAGCTTCGGCGCATCGATCGGCTTGGTGAGAAAGTCGTTCATGCCGGCACGCATCGCATCGTCGCGCTCCGAGACGAGCGCGGCGGCGGTCAGCGCCAGGATCGGCAGGCGGTGCGCGGCGTAGTGGCGGCGCAGCTCGCGCGCCGCTTCGTGGCCGCTCATCACCGGCATCTGCACGTCCATCAGCACCGCGTCGAACGGGTCACCCTGGCTGCTGGCGGCGTGCACCGCCTCGACCGCCATCCTGCCGTCGTGTGCTTGCGCCACGCGCACGCCCCAGTGTTCGAGCATGGCCACCACGATCATCATGTTGACGGGGTTGTCTTCGACCATCAGCACACGCGCGCCGAACAGGCGGTCGATGTCGCTGGCTTCGGTGCTGGCCGGGGCCTGTGCGGGCTCGGCCGCCGGCAGCGGCAGCTCGGCCCAGAAGGTACTGCCTTCGCCCGGCGTGCTGTGCAGGCCGACCTCGCCACCCATCAGCCGAGCCAGTTCGCGGCAGATCGACAGGCCCAGGCCGGTGCCGCCAAACCGCCGTGTGGTCGACGAGTCGCCCTGCGAGAACGGCGTGAACAGCCGCAGCTGCGTGTCGCGCTCCACGCCCGGGCCGGTGTCGACGACGGCCAGCCGCAGCCAGCCCTGCGGCGTGGTCGAAGCTTCGATGCGCACCTGGCCGCGGTCGGTGAACTTCAGGGCGTTGGTGATGAAGTTGGAAAGAATCTGCCGCACCCGCACCGGGTCGCCGCGCACCGTGCCGGGCACGTCGTCGGCCACGCTCAAGGCGAGCGTCAAGCCTTTCACGTCGGCCAGCGACTGGTAGGCGTGGTGCACCGCCTGCAGCGTGTCGCGCAGGCCGAAGGGCACATCTTCGAGCGTGATCTTGCCGGCCTCGATCTTCGACACGTCGAGGATGTCGGAAATGATGCCCGACAGGCTCTGGGCGCTGTCGAAGATCTGGTTCAGGTACTGCTGGCGGCGCGAGTCGAGCAGGTCTTCCTGCATCGCCAGCCGGGCCAGGCCGAGCAGGCCGTTGAGCGGCGTGCGGATCTCGTGGCTGGTGTTGGCGAGAAAGGCCGACTTGGCCCGGCTGGCGGCCTCGGCCGCGTCGCGTGCCGCTGCCAGCGCCTGGTCGAGCCGGCGCCGCTCGGTGATGTCTTCGGCGATCCAGATGGTGCCGCCGCGGCTCGGGTCGCTGCGGTCCACGGCCTGCGCGAGCAGGCGACACCAGAAGTCGCTGCCGTCGTGGCGGCGCATGCGGCGTTCGATCTCGAACGGCTGGCCCGCCGCGAGCAGCGGCCCGGCCTGGCGGCCGATCTCGGCGTACTCGGCGTCGCTGGGCCAGACAGCCGAGCCCGGCAGGTCGCGCAGGGCACCTGGCTGCCATCCGAACATGCGCTCGAAATACGGGTTGGCTTGCACGAAGCGCTGATCGCGGGTGAATGCGATGCCGATCGATGCGCGCTCGAGAATGGCCGCGTGTTCGAGCCGCGTGCGTTCGGTTTCGGTCACGTCGCGCGCGTTGACGACGAGATATTCGCGCTGGTCCATCACGAAGCGCGCGGCGGCCAGCATCATCGAGACTTGCGCGCCCGTTTTCGCCACCAGTACCGCCGGCATCTCGCTGGTGACGCCCTCGAGTGCGAGGCGCGCCGTGAGCCGGGTGGCACTGGTGGCATCGCTCCACAAACCCAGCTCGGCCGGCGTGCGGCCTTGCACTTCATCGGCCGTGAAGCCGGAGAGCCGCGTGAATGCCGCGTTCACCAGCGAGAAACGGCCGGTGCCTGTGTCGATCAGCATGATGCAGTCGGGGCTGGTGGCAAACAGGTGCGAGAGCATCGCTTCCGAGCGGCGCAACGCCGCTTCGGCCGCCTGGCGGGCCGTCACGTCGAAAAAGATCGACAGCGTGGCCGGGCCGCCCGTGGTGTCCACGCGCACGCCGGTGGCCTGCAGGCTGAGATAGCGGCCATCGACCGAACGGGTCTGCAGGTCGATCACGGGCAGACCCTCGCCGACCGGCAGCGCGTCGAACTGGGCCATGCGGTCGACGATCCGCCGACGCGTCTCGGCCGAAGGGAACAAGGTCAGCACTTCGATCCCGCTCATCGCCGCAGGGTGCTCGAAGCCGAACAGGCGCGCCGCCGCTTCGTTCGCATCGAACACCACGCCGCGCCGGTGCAGGAACAGCGGCGAAGGCGAGCGTGTGAAGAGCTCGCGGTAGCGGGTTTCGGTGGCCTTCACGGCGCGTTGTGCGCGCAGCTCGTCGGTCACGTCGCGGGTCACGCCCCAGTAACCCGTGAACACGCCGGCTTCGTCGTACTTGGGCTCGCCACTGACGCTGTGGATGCGGTTGTGGCCCTGCTCGTTGCGGCGCCGCACCAGCAGGCCGTTGAAGGGGCGCCGCGCCTCCAGGTCGGCACGGTGCGCGTCGAGCTGGTCTTCGTTCAGGCCCATGCGGGCGATGTCCCAGCCGGCGCTGCTGTCGCGCTCGCCGCCATGCGCAACGTCGCGCGTTTCAGCCACGTAGGTGAAGCGGAATTTCTGGTCCTGTTCCCAGTAGCGGTCGGCAGCGATGCGCAGCAGGCCGCGAAAGCGCTGCTCGCGCAGCGCGGCGGTGCGCAGGTAGTGCGTGATCACGCGCGAGATCAGGCTGCCGCCGACCCAGCCGCACGCCACCACGACACCCTGGAACAGCAGAATCGGCAACCACGGCGTGGAACCCGGCGGCGCAGGCATCAAGCCCGAAACTTCTGCGTAGGCGAGTGCAGAGATCGCGAGCAGCCCCGTCAGGCACAGCAGCAGGCCCCAGCGCCAGCCCGTCACGGCACTGAGCACGCAGACGATCAGTGCCAGAAAACCGAGCGCGGGGTTGCGGATGCCGTTGTTCATCAGCAGGCCGACGGAACCCACAAACCCGACCGATACGAGCCCCACCAGGCACAAGACCGCCACGATCGGAAACGATGCCACGTTGCTGCGCCGCGCCGCCAGCAGGCATGCGCCCGCGAACAGCACCATGCCCAGCACGACGGCGGTGCGCGTCTCGGCGCTGGCCATGCCCTGCAGCGTGCCGAGAATCAGCGCAGAAACCAGCGTCGCCACGCCCGTGGTGCCGAAGTAGTAGCGGCCGATCAGGCGCGTGACCATGCCGTGCATGTCGGCTTCATTGGCCGGCTTGAGTGGCGTGGCCATGCGCTGTGGCGTCGAGCTCAGGCGATGGAGACCGCCGGGCGGCGCGCCTGGTTCAGCTCGGCGCGGGTGGCGAGTGCGGCATCGCGCGCCGCTTCGGCAAAGTTGCTGCCGCGGCTGGCGTAGAGCACAGCCCTTGAGGAGTTGACGATGATCGGTGCGAGCGTGCGGCCGGCCTTGTCGCCCTGCCAGCCGGCGCGCACGGTGGCGACCGCGTCGCCCCCTTGCGCGCCCACGCCGGGGATCAGCAGCGGCAGCGTGGGCGCGAGTTCGCGCACCCGGGCGATCTCGGCCGGGTAGGTGGCGCCCACCACCAGGCCGAGCTGGCCACCGTGGTTCCAGGCACCGCTGGCCAGGCGGGCGATGTGCTCGAAGACCTTGTCGCCCGACTGCAGTGTTTGCGCCTGCAGGTCGGCGCTGCCCGGGTTCGAGGTGCGGCACAAGAGGATCACGCCCTTGCCTTCGTACTTGAGGTAAGGCTCGACCGAGTCGAAGCCCATGAAGGGCGAGAGCGTGACCGCGTCGGCGCGGTAGCGCTCGAACACTTCATGCGCGTACTGCTCGGCCGTGCTGCCGATGTCGCCGCGCTTGGCGTCGAGGATCACTGGCACCTGCGGCGCGCTCTGGTGGATGTGCGCGATCAGCCGTTCGAGCTGCTCTTCGGCGCGGTGGGCCGCGAAGTAGGCGATCTGCGGCTTGAACGAGATGACCAGGTCGCGCGTGGCATCGACGATGCTGGCGCAGAAGTCGAAGATGCGCGCCGGGTCGTCTTTCCAGGAACCGGGGAATTTCGACGGGTCGGGGTCGAGGCCCACGCACAGCAGCGAGTCGTTCTGGGCTTCGGCGCGGGCGAGTTGGCTGGTGAAGTTCATGCGCTGCGGTGGCAAGGGGTGGACAAGTTCAGCGGAGTCGTCGGGCCAGCTCGGCGGCCTTGCCGGTGTAGCTGCCCGGCGTCATGGCCAGCAGGCGCTCGCGCTCGGCCAGCGGTATTTCAAGAGTGTGGATGAAAGCCGCGATCGCTTCGCGGGTGATGACCTTGCCGCGCGTCAACTCTTTCAGACGCTCGTAAGGGTTGGGCAGCTGGTAGCGGCGCATCACGGTCTGGATCGGTTCGGCAAGCACTTCCCAGGCCGCGTCGAGGTCGGCGGCCAGCGCTTCTTCGTTGACTTCGAGCTTGTCCAGGCCGCGCAGCAGCGAGTCGTAACCGAGCAATGCATACCCGAGCGCCACACCCATGTTGCGCAGCACGGTGCTGTCGGTCAGGTCACGCTGCCAGCGGCTGATGGGCAGTTTCTGGCTCAGGTGCGTGAGCAGCGCGTTGGCCAGGCCGAAGTTGCCTTCGGCGTTTTCGAAGTCGATCGGGTTGACCTTGTGCGGCATCGTGCTCGAGCCGATCTCGCCTTCTTTCGTGCGCTGCTTGAAGTAGCCCAGGCTCACGTAGCCCCACACATCGCGCGACCAGTCGATCAGGATCGTGTTGGTGCGGGTCACGGCGTCGAACAGCTCGGCCATGCAGTCGTGCGGTTCGATCTGCGTGGTGTAGGGGTTGAACGTGAGGCCCAGGCCGGCGTGCTTGCCGTCGCCTTCGACGACGCGGCGCGAGAACGCCTCCCAGTCGAAGTCGGGGTAGGCCGACAGGTGGGCGTTGTAGTTGCCGACCGCGCCGTTCATCTTGGCCAAAAGCGGCACCGCCGCCACGCGTTCGCGGGCGTGCGCCAGCCGTGCGACTACGTTGGCCACTTCCTTGCCCACGGTGGTGGGGCTCGCGGTCTGGCCGTGGGTGCGGGCCAGCATCGGCACCTCGGCAAGCGAGTGGGCCATGGCGCGCAGGCGCTCGATCAGCTTGTCGACCGCCGGCAGCAGCACCTCGCGGCGCGCGGCGCGAAGCATCAGGCCGTGGCTGGTGTTGTTGATGTCTTCGCTGGTGCAGGCGAAGTGCACGAACTCGCCGGCCGCTTTCAGTTCGGCCGTGGCCTCGAAGCGGCTCTTGAGCCAGTACTCGACCGCCTTCACGTCGTGGTTGGTGGTGCGCTCGATGTCTTTGATGGCCTGTGCGTCGGTTTCTGAAAAACGCAGCACCAGGCCGCGCAGCAGGCCGCGCGAGGCTTCGCTGAGCGGCTTGAATTCGGCAAAGCCGGCGTCGGACAGCGCGATGAACCACTCGACCTCGACCTGCACCCGCCGATGCATCAGCCCGAACTCTGAAAGCAGCGGCCGCAGGGCCGCCACTTTCGCAGCGTAACGGCCGTCCAGCGGCGAGAGGGCGGACAGGGCAGAGAGGTTCATGGCGGTGAGCGCGGGCGCACAGAGAGGCTGGCAACCCGCAATTGTAGAAGTGCGGGGGCCGGAACAACCGGCGGCAGCTCGGACCCGGTTGCGGGGTCGGCGTGATCATGAACGGGCGCCGCGCTTCAGTGTTCGAAGCAACTCTCCGCCTTGAGTTCAGGGCGTCGGCAAGCCGGTGATACGGCACGCGCCGTCGCCGCAAGCACGATCACTTCACAAACGGATTCGCCGTCGCAAACCACAACCCGATCCCCGTCGCGATGATGAACGCACCGTCGAGCACGCCGACCAGCAGGAAGACCTTGTTCTGCAGCGGCTCCATCAGCTCGGGCTGGCGGGCCGATGCCTCCAGGTACTTCGAGCCCAGCAGGCCCACGCCCAGGCACGAGCCGATGGCGCCGAGACCGATCATGTGGCCCACGGCCAGGGGGAGGTATTCGCTGCTCATCGTTTGCTCCTTCTTCGTTGCGGTTGACCGTATGCTCGCGCTGAACCCGCGCCGTGGCGATGACCTGCGAGGTCATCAAAAGGCTTCGCTCCCATTCCAGGATTCGACACCACCATGCTGATCCGCAACGCCACCCTGCCCGACGGCCGCACCGGCATTGACGTGCTCGTCGAAGCTGAGCGCATCACCGCGGTCGGCCCCAACCTGCTGCCGCCGGAAGGTGTGCCGGTGATCGAAGCCGGTGGCCTGCTGCTGAGCCCGCCTTTTGTCGATGCGCACTTCCACATGGACGCGACGCTGAGCTACGGCCTGCCGCGGGTGAACCAGAGCGGCACGCTGCTCGAAGGCATCGCGCTGTGGGGCGAGCTGAAACCGCAGCTGACGCAGGATGCGCTCGTCGAGCGTGCCCTGCAGTACTGCGACTGGGCGGTGGCGAAGGGCTTGCTCGCGATCCGCACGCACGTGGATGTGTGCGACGACCGCCTGCTCGCGGTCGAGGCGCTGCTGCACGTGAAGCAGCGCGTGAAGCCGTACCTCGACTTGCAGCTCGTTGCGTTCCCGCAAGACGGCGTGCTGCGTTCGCGCAGCGCACTCGCGAACCTGAAGCGCTCGCTCGACATGGGCGTCGACGTGGTCGGTGGCATTCCGCACTTCGAGCGCACTTCTGAGCAGGGCGCCGAGTCGGTGCGTGTGCTGTGTGAACTCGCCGCCGAGCGTGGGCTGCGAGTGGACATGCACTGCGACGAAAGCGACGACCCGATGTCGCGCCACATCGAGACGCTGGCATATCACACCCAGCGCCTCGGCCTGCACGGGCGCGTGACCGGTTCGCACCTCACGTCGATGCACTCGATGGACAACTACTACGTGAGCAAGCTGTTGCCGTTGATGGCCGAAGCGCAGGTCGCGGCCATCGCCAACCCGCTGATCAACATCACGCTGCAGGGCCGCCACGACACCTACCCGAAACGCCGCGGCATGACGCGTGTGCCCGAGCTGATGGCCGCCGGCATCACGGTCGCCTTCGGCCACGACTGCGTGATGGACCCGTGGTACTCGCTCGGCTCGGGCGACATGCTCGAAGTGGCGCAGATGGGCCTGCACGTGGCGCAGATGACCTCGCAGGCACAGATGCGCGCGTGCTTCGAAGCGATCACGGTCAACGCCGCGCACATTCTGGGCCTCGACGGTTATGGCATCGCCCCCGGCCAATACGCCGATCTTGTGCTGTTGCAGGCCCGCTCGCCTGTCGAGGCGATCCGTTTGCGCGCCAACCGCTTGATGGTGGTGCGGCGCGGCCAGATCGTGGCCAGAACCCCCGCCGCCACGGCCAGCCTGAGCCTGCCCGGCCGCCCCGAAACTGTGGACTGGGCGCTACGCCGTTGACGGGTGATGAGTGGGCCGCCCCGCTAGAATCAGCCGAAGCAGAAGACGCCAACAGGGACGGCCACAACAATGAAGCTCATCGGTTCGCTCAGCAGTCCCTACGTGCGCAAGGTGCGCATCGTGATGGCCGAGAAAAAGCTCGACTTCCAGCTCGAACTGGAAGACGTGTGGGGCAACGACAAGATCCTCAAGTCCAACCCGCTCGGCAAGGTGCCGTGCCTCGTGCTCTCGGGCGGCGAAGCGGTGTTCGACTCGCGCGTGATCGTCGAATACCTCGACACCCGCTCGCCGGTGAGCCGGCTGATCCCCGAGGGCAGCCGCGAGCGCACCGAAGTGCGCACCTGGGAAGCGCTGGCCGATGGCCTGCTCGACGCCGCGATCCTCGCGCGCCTGGAACAAACCTGGCCCGGCCGCACGGCCGAGCAGCGCAGCCAGGCCTGGGTCGACCGGCAAATGGGCAAGATCGACGCTTGCCTCGGCGCCATCAGCACCGGGCTGGCCGACAAGCCCTGGTGCTCGGGCATTCACCTGTCACTGGCCGACATTGCGGTTGGCTGCGCGCTCGGTTACCTCGACTTCCGCTTCCCCGCCGTGAAGTGGCGCGAGTCGCACGCGAACCTGGCCAAGCTCGCCGACAAGCTCTTCGCGCGCCAGAGTTTCATCGACACGCTGCCGCCGAAGGGCTGAGTGTCTGAGGTGAAGACCGAGCCCGTCAGGGTTCGATCACCACGCTGAAGCTTTCGGCCTGCGCCATCGGCCAGTAGGTGCTGAACACGTTCTGTGTCGTCTCGCCGCGCAGCAACTCGCCAGGCTTCACGAAAGGCAGCAGGTTCACGAGCAGCTTCACACTGTGCTCGGCGCTGCGCCGCACGATGTGCGCCGCGGTGAGCTGGCTCGGGTCGTTCAAGCCGGCGGCCTGCACGAGTTCCTTCAGTGCCATCAGCGTGTTGCTGTGGAAGTGGTAGACGCGCTCCGACTTGGTCGGCACCACCAGCGCACGCTGGCGCTGCGGGTCTTGTGTGGTCACGCCCGTGGGGCAATGCCCCGTGTGGCAGGCCTGAGCCTGGATGCAGCCGAGCGCAAACATGAAGCCACGCGCCGCGTTGCACCAGTCGGCACCGAGCGCGAGCATTCGCGCGATGTCGAATGCGGTGATCACCTTGCCGGCGCAACCGAGCTTGATCTTCTTGCGCAGATCGAGCCCGACCAGCGTGTTGTGCACCAGCAGCAGCCCTTCTTGCAGCGGTGCGCCCACGTGGTCGGTGAACTCGACCGGCGCCGCGCCGGTTCCGCCTTCAGCCCCGTCGACGACGATGAAGTCGGGGGTGATGCCGGTGGCGAGCATCGCCTTGGCGATCGCGAACCATTCCCACGGGTGGCCGATACACAGCTTGAAGCCGACCGGCTTGCCACCCGACAGCACGCGCAGCCGCTCGATGAAATGCATCATCTCGATCGGTGTCTTGAAGGCGCTGTGGCTGGACGGTGACACGCAGTCGACGCCCGGCTCGACACCACGCGCAGCAGCGATCTCAAGCGTGACCTTCGGGCCCGGCAACACGCCACCGTGGCCCGGCTTGGCGCCCTGGCTGAGCTTGAGCTCGATCATCTTCACCTGCGGAAGAACCGCGTTTTGTGTGAAGCGCTCTTCGCTGAACGAGCCGTCGGTGTTGCGGCAGCCGAAATAACCGGAGCCTACTTCCCAGATCAGGTCGCCGCCGTTTTCGCGGTGGTAACGGCTGATCGAGCCTTCGCCGGTGTCGTGCGCGAAGTTGCCACGTTTGGCGCCAGCGTTGAGCGACAGGATCGCATTCGCGCTGAGCGCACCGAAGCTCATCGCCGAAATGTTGAAGATGCTGGCGCTGTAGGGCTGGGCGCGGCCTTCGCCGATCAGCACGCGGAAGTCGTGTGTTTTCAGCTCGGTCGGCACGAGCGAATGGTTGATCCACTCGTAGCCCACGGCGCCCACGTCCATCTGGGTGCCGAACGGTCGCTTGTCGGCCTCACCCTTGGCGCGCTGGTAGACCAGCGAGCGCTGTTGGCGCGAGAACGGCGCGGCTTCGTTGTCGCCCTCGATGAAGTACTGACGCATCTCTGGCCGAATGAACTCGAGCAGGAAACGCAGGTGGCCGATGACCGGGTAGTTGCGCAGCACCGAGTGGCGCGTTTGCTGGGTGTCGCGAAAGCCGAGCGCGGTGAGCAGCGCGAACAGCAGCACCAGCCCGCCGCCCAGGCCGAAGGCCACCCAGCTGAAAGCGCTGAGCAGCATCGCCACCGCGCACAGCAGCCAGGCCGTGTAGCGCACGGGGAAGTGATGGTCCAGCTTCTTGAGCCAGTCGAACATGGGTTGTCTCCCATCGAGTTGGCGCGATGGTAGACCTGCATCGTGACGAGCAAGAGCGCGGGAATGCCCGGATTGCCGCCCAGTTCAGCGCTGGGAGCCGGTTGTCTGCGGCTGGTGCAACGGGCTCGGTGGGTCGAGCGGGCGCGAATTCGCGAAGCGTTCGCGCCAGGGTGCCGACGGGCGACGTAGCCGGGTCAACGACCGATGCCGAGCGCCCAGAGCAGGCGACGAAGGTAGGAAGACTGGGTCGGGTAGACCGTGGGCAGGCGCGAGGGCGCCCGCATCTTCCGTGGCTTCTTCGGCTGCCGGGCGGCCGGCATCGCAGCGGCGTAGGTGATGGGAGTTACGAGACGCATGCATGCATTGAAGCGCTTGGGCGCAACAGCGTCGACCCCGCTTTTTGGGGGGTGTGCGTGCGCCGCAACAGCTTCGGCCCGAGCGCACGGCGCCGAGTCTTCCCCACACGTCGGTCGGCGGGGTTTTTCGGCCCGCATTCGCGGGGGTGAATCGGCTTGTTGCGCAGCCGCATGCGGCGTAGATTTGCCTTCCTCGGTGGCTCGAACAAGCGGGCCGCCCAACCGAAACGGAGGTCGATATGTTGGCTGTCGCGTTGCTCGTGGGTGCCGTCTTGCTTTGGGTGCTGGTCGACCGATTGCTCATGTGGCACAGGGAGCGCCAGCACCGTGGGCCCACCGCCTGGCGCGAAAACGGCCCGGGCACGGCGTTTCACGCGTCGGGCTTCGAAGACACGCAGCCGCCGCACGAGCTGGTGAACCTGCGTTACGGCTGAGTGCCACCCCGGGCAACACCCCGCGGCAGGGCCGCAGATCGCCTCGTTATACTCACCCCAGCGCCGATTTGTTCCGAATTGCGGGCGCTTAAAAAATGCCGCTAAAGAGGGACGCCGACCCGGTGTCCGCCCTTGCAGCGGAGCCGGGTTTTTTCATTGGGGTGTCATGAGTTCGATCGGCGACGTTCAGCCGCAGTCCATGTTCTTCGCAGAGCCGCTGCCCTTGCGCAGCGGTGCGCGCCTGCGCGACTACACGCTGGCCTATGAAACCTACGGCACGCTCAACGCCGACAGGAGCAACGCAGTGCTGGTGTGCCACGCGTTGAACGCCAGCCACCATGTCGCAGGCACCCACGCCGGCCAGGACGGGGCCACGCTCAGGGGAAGCGAAGGTTGGTGGGACAACCTGATCGGCCCCGGCAAGCCGCTCGACACGAACCGCTTCTTCGTGATCGGCGTAAACAACCCGGGTTCGTGTTTCGGCTCCACCGGGCCGATGCAGGCCCACCCCGACACCGGCTTGCCGTATGGCGCCGACTTTCCCGTCGTGACTGTCGAAGACTGGGTTGACGCTCAGGCGCGGTTGCTCGACACGATGGGCATCACGCAACTCGCCGCCGTGCTCGGCGGCAGCCTGGGCGGCATGCAGGCGCTGTCGTGGGCACTGCGTTACCCGACGCGGCTGCGCCACTGCATCGCGGTGGCGACGGCGCCGAACCTGTCGGCGCAGAACATCGCCTTCAACGAAGTGGCGCGCCGCGCGATCGTCACAGACCCGGAATTCCACGGCGGCCACTTCTACCGCTTCAACACGCTGCCGCGCCGCGGCCTGCGCGTGGCCCGCATGATCGGCCACATCACCTACCTCTCCGACGACGCGATGGAAGCCAAGTTCGGCCGCAAGCTGAAGAATGGCGCGCCCGGCTACACCACGCAGGACATCGAGTTCGAGGTCGAGGGTTACCTGCGCCACCAGGGCGACAAGTTCAGCGAGTACTTCGACGCCAACACCTACCTGCTGATCACACGCGCGCTCGACTACTTCGACCCGGCGCGCGAATTTGGCGGCGACCTCACGGCCGCGTTCGCGGCGGCAGTGTGCAAGTTCCAGATCATCAGCTTCACGACCGACTGGCGCTTCGCACCGGCGCGCTCGCGTGAGATTGTGAAGGCGCTGGTCGACCACAAGCGTGATGTGAGTTACGCCGAGATCGACGCGCCGCACGGGCACGATGCGTTCCTGCTCGACGATGCGCGTTACCACGGTGTGCTGCGCGCGCGTTTTGACAATATCGCGAAAGAATGGCGATGAGCGACCGCAAGGACATGGAGCTCATCGCTGAACTCGTGCCACGCGGCTCGCGTGTGCTTGACCTCGGCTGCGGAAACGGCGAGTTCCTGGCCCATCTGCGCGACCACCGCGAGTGCAGCGGCTACGGCATCGAGATTGCCGACGCCAACGTGCAGGCCTGCACGCAACGCGGCGTGAACGTGATCCAGCTCAACCTCGAAGAAGGCCTGGCGCTGTTCGAAGACCAGAGCTTCGACGTGGTGCTGCAGCTCGACACGCTGCAACACCTGCGCAACACGGAAAGCATGTTGCGCGAAACAGCGCGCGTGGGCCGTATCGGCATCGTCAGTTTTCCGAACTTCGCGCACTGGCCGAATCGGCTGCACGTGGTGAGCGGGCGCATGCCGGTGACCAAGGTGCTGCCGTACCAGTGGTACGACACGCCCAACATCCGGGTGGCCACGTATGCCGACTTCGAGGTGCTGGCGCGCAAGGACGGCCTGCGCATCCTCGACGCCTTCGGCATTCAGGCCGGTGTGTCGGTGCGGCGCTGGCCGAACCTGCTGGCCAGCGTGGCGGTGTTCAAGTTCGAGCGTGGCTGAAGGCCGCCGTCACTGCGCGTCTTTTTCGTGCCCGAGCAGCGCCTCTTTGAGCAGGCGGTCAGCCGGTGACGGCCCGAACCAGATGCTCAGCACCAGGCTGAAGAATTCGGCGTCGCCCACCGGCTCGCCCTGGGCCTGGCCGGCAATGTAGAACTGCGTGCCTTTGCCGGGCAGGTAGTCCATGGCAAATGAGTCGCCCGGAGCAAGCTTGGAACGGCCTGAGAAGATCTCGATCAGCCGCGTCGCCGAGACCGTGTGCCTTTGGTAGACATCGCGTGAAGCGTTCTCGGCCATGCCCTTGAGGAAGAGCCGGCCGAGGTCGGTGCCAGGCAGCTCGCGCAGCGCGGTGAACTGCAGGCGTTTCGGGCCGGCCAGCGCCATCAGTTCTTCTGCCGTGCCGACCTTGCGCGGTGTGTACAAGGCCATGTCGTAGACCTTGAAGATGGCCTTGAAGCGTGTGCCCGAGCCGTTGAGCTGGAGCTTCGTGGCGGCCACCTGCGCAGCGGGTTCGAAACGCGTGATGCTCGCGGCCCACGCTGTGCTGTTCAGTGTGGCAGCGGCCAAAAAGGTGGCCAGCAGTGCATGTCGTTTCGGTGAATTCATGGGTTTCCCTGAGGGTCTTGTTGCTCTGTGCCCTGAAATTTGCCATAGGCCCGAGGGTCGGCCGCGTGCGTTTGTCACGCCGGCCTGCAACGAAACCAGCTTCCTCGTATGCTCCCGGCTCCGTTGTGTATTCAGGAGACTTCATGCCCCGACTTTCATGCTGGCTGCGACAGGCTGCCCTCGTTGCCACGAGCGCGTTCGTGCTGTTCGGCAGCGCCCACGCCGCCGCGCCGCAGGTCAAGACCCAGGCGCCCGGCTACTACCGCGTCATGCTGGGCGACTTCGAAGTGACCGCGCTGTCCGATGGCACGGTCGCCTTGCCGGTCGACAAGCTGCTGACCGGCACCACCGCCGCCAAGACCCAGAAAACGCTCGCGCGCAGCTTCCTGAAGGCGCCGCTGGAAACCTCGGTCAACGGTTACCTCATCAACACCGGCACCAAGCTGGTGTTGATCGATACCGGCGCCGCCGGCCTGTTCGGGCCGACCCTCGGCAACCTGGTCACGAACCTGAAAGCGGCCGGCTACCAGCCCGAGCAGGTCGACGAGATCTACATCACGCACATGCACGCCGACCACGTCGGCGGGCTGATGGCCGGCGACAAGCTGGCGTTCCCGAACGCCACGGTTCGTGCCGACAAGCACGACGCCGACTTCTGGCTCAGCCAGGCCAACCTTGACAAGGCCCCGGCCGAAATGAAGGGCTTCTTCCAGGGGGCGCAGGCATCGCTGAACCCCTACGTGGCGGCGGGCAAGTTCAAGCCGTTTGACGGTGACACCGAACTCGTGCCTGGCATCAAGGCCGTGGCTGCGCCTGGCCACACCCCCGGCCACAGCATCTACAAGGTCGAAAGCCAAGGTCAGACGCTGGTGCTGTGGGGCGACCTGATGCACGTGGCGGCGGTGCAGTTCCCCGAGCCCAACGTGACGATCCAGTTCGACACCGACAGCAAGAGCGCCGCCTTGCAACGCAAGCGTGCCTACGCTGAAGCGGCCAAGCAGGGTTACATGGTCGGCTCGGCCCACCTCTCGTTCCCCGGCCTCGGCCACCTGCGGGTGCAGGGCAAAGGCTACGAGTGGCTGCCGCTGAACTACAGCGGGCTGAAGTGAGTCAGGCCGTGGCCACCTGGGCGGCCATGCCGGCGAAGTAGGTGTCGAGCACCTGGGTGCCCACTTTCACCAGGTTAAAACCATTGGGGTCGAGCATCCAGTTCTGCAGCAGCCCGTCGAGCAGCGCATGCAAGCCCACGGCGGCCGCGCGTGCCGGGATGCGGCGCGAGATCTCGCCGCGCTTCATCGACTGCTTGAGCGTGCGCTCCACGTCGGCGAGGCAAGCGTTGCGAATGCCCAGGTGGCGTTCGCGCACCGCGTCCATCTCGCCGATGTACTCGACCTTGTGGGTCGCGATGCCGAACACGCGCTTCATCTGCGGGTCGGCCACGACCTGGCGCAACACGGCGACGAAGCCGTCGCGCATCTGCGCGAGCGAGAGTTCGCTGTGTTCGAAGCCACACACGCCGCCGCCTTCTTCGAGCGGCATGGTGGCGCGCTCCATCATCGCGTTGAACAGGTCGGCCTTGTCTTTGAAGTGCCAGTAGATCGCGCCGCGCGTGACCCCTGCAGCCTTCGCGATCTCGTGCAAAGACGTGCCCGACACACCACGCTGCTCGAACACCAGCTCGGCGGTGTCGAGGATGTGGCTTCGGGTTGCCTGGGCTTCCTGTTTGGTTCTGCGGGCCATGAAGAATTGTTGCGCTGCGGCGCAGCCGATACATACATTCAATAGTGTATGTATACTGTACTTCATTCCCCATGCGGCAGCCTGCGTTCGCGCGATCTGTCTCAGTCTGTTTCCATTTCTCCCATCTTCCCGGCGCGGCTCGCGCCCATGCTCTGAAGGGTATTGCATGTCAGCGTTGAAAAACGGCGTGGCGCGTTCTGCTGTGGCAGGCGCGGTTGTGGTGCTTTCCCTGCTCGCCGCCTGCGGGCAAAAGGCGACCGAGGGCGCAGGCCCCGGGGCTGGTGGCCCGCCGCCGGCCGAGGTGGGCGTGGTCACGGTCGCGCCGAAGGCCATTGGGCTGGCAACCGAATTGCCGGGCCGGCTCGAAGCCTCGCGCGTGGCGCAGGTGCGGGCGCGGGCCGCCGGCATTCTGCAAAAGCGCCTGTTCACCGAGGGCAGCGATGTGAAGGCCGGGCAGGCGCTGTTCCGGATCGATTCCGCGCCGTACCAGGCCAGCGCCGCGAGCGCGCAGGCCGTGCTTGCGCGGGCCCAGGCCAACCTCACGCAGGCGAGTGCGCAAGCCGAGCGCTTCAAGCCGCTGATGGAAGCCAACGCCATCAGCAAGCAGGACTTCATCAATGCCGTCGCGGCCCAGAAAAGCGCCGAAGCCGACGTGGCCTCGGCCAAGGCCGCCGTGCTGACGGCGCAGATCAACCTCGGCTACGCCTCGGTCAGCGCACCCATCGCCGGGCGCATCGGACGTGCGCTGGTCACCGAGGGTGCGCTGGTGGGCCAGGGTGAAGCCACGCAACTCGCGGTGGTGCAGCAGATCAACCCGATGTATGTGAACTTCACGCAGTCGACGACCGACGTGCTGCGCTTGCGCAAGGCGGTCGAAAGCGGCCAGTTCAAGCGTGCCGGTGGCTTTGGTGCGAGCGTGCGCATCGTGCTCGAAGACGGCAGCGACTACGGCCAGGTCGGCAAGCTTCTGTTCACCGACCTGACGGTCGACCCGACCTCGGGCCAGGTCACCTTGCGCGCCGAAGTGCCGAACCCGGCCGGGCTGCTGCTGCCCGGCATGTATGTGCGGGTGCGCCTCGAGCAGGCGCAGGCCGAAGCCGGCATCGTGGTGCCGCAACAGGCGGTCACGCGCGGCTCGACTGGCGACAGCGTGATGGTGGTCGGCGCCGACGGCAAGGTCGCACCGCGGCCGGTGAAGATCGGCAACTCGGTCGACGGCCAGTGGGTCGTGCTCGATGGGCTGAAGACCGGCGAGCAGGTCATGGTCGACGGCTTCCAGAAGCTGCGTGGCAACGCGCCGGTGAAGCCGGTGCCGTGGACCGGCGCCGCCTCGTCCGCTGGGCCCGCCGGCAAACCGGTGGCCGCTGCCGCGAGCGCACCGGCCTCGGCCGCGTCCGCGAAGTAAGGGGCACCGTTCATGGCCCAGTTTTTCATTGATCGGCCCATCTTTGCGTGGGTGATCGCGCTCTTCATCATGGTGCTCGGCGGCGTGGCAGTGAAGCAGCTGCCCATCGCTCAGTACCCGACCGTGGCGCCGCCATCGATCGTGCTGACCGCCGTCTACCCCGGCGCTTCGGCGCAGACGCTCGAAGACAGCGTGATCAGCGTCATCGAACAAGAGATGAACGGCTCACCCGGGCTCATCTACATGGAGTCGGTGAGCCAGGCCAACGGCGTCGGATCGATCACGCTGACCTTCGAGTCGGGCACCGACGCGGCGCTGGCGCAGGTCGACGTGCAAAACCGCCTGAGCCGCGCTTCGCCGCGCCTGCCTTCGGCGGTCACCCAGCAGGGCGTGCGTGTCGACAAGGCGCGTGCCAATTTCCTGTTGTTCACGATCCTCTCGAGCGACAACCCGGCCTACGACCCGATCGCGCTCGGTGACTACGCCTCGCGCACCGTGCTGCCCGAACTGCAGCGCCTGCCCGGCGTCGGCCAGGCGCAGCTCTTCGGCACCGAGCGGTCGATGCGGGTCTGGGTCGACCCGGCCAAGCTGGTCGGCTTCAACCTCACGCCCACCGACGTGAACAACGCGATCCGCGCGCAGAACGCGCAGGTCTCTTCGGGCACCATCGGTGACCTACCGAACGTGCCGGGCCAGGGCATCTTCGCGACTGTGGTCGTCAACGGCCAGCTCACCTCGGTCGAGCAGTTCGGCAACGTCGTGCTGCGTGCCAACACCGATGGCTCGACCGTGCGCCTGCGCGACGTGGCACGCATCGAGCTGGGTGCGCAGAACTACGGTACCTCGGCGCGCCTGAACGGCAAACCGTCCACCGGCATCGGCGTGCAGCTCTCGCCCACCGGCAATGCGCTGGCCACTGCCGAACTGGTGCGCAAGCGCATGACCGAACTCGCCACCTACTTCCCGCCCGGCGTGAAGTGGGACATTCCGTACGACAGCTCGAAGTTCGTGAAGATCTCGATCAGCCAGGTGGTCGAGACGCTGATCGAGGCGGTGATCCTCGTGTTCCTGGTGATGTACCTGTTCCTGCAGAACCTGCGCTACACGCTGATCCCGACCATCGTGGTGCCGGTCGCGCTGCTCGGTGCGTTCGGCATGATGATGGTGTTCGGCTACTCGATCAACGTGTTGACGATGTTCGCGATGGTCCTCGCGGTCGGCATCCTGGTTGATGACGCGATCGTCGTGATCGAGAACGTCGAACGCATCATGAGCGAAGAAGGCCTGAGCCCGCGCGACGCCGCCAAGAAGGCGATGGGCCAGATCACCGCGGCGCTGATCGGCATCACCGTGACGCTGGTGGCGGTGTTCCTGCCGATGGCGTTTTTTGCCGGCTCGGTGGGCAACATCTACCGCCAGTTCTCGCTCGTGATGGTCAGCTCGATGCTGTTCTCGGTGTTCCTCGCGAATTCGCTCACGCCGGCCCTGTGCGCCACCTTCCTGAAGCCGGTCGAGGCCGGCCACAAGCACGAGAAGCGGGGGTTCTTCGGCTGGTTCAACCGCGGCTTCCTCGCCACCACGCATGGCTACGAGGGCTGGGTCGCGAAGATGCTGTCGCGCACCTGGCGCTTCATGGCGCTTTTCGTTGCGATCATTGCGGTCGTGGTGTTGCTGTTCGCACGCCTGCCGGCTTCGTTCCTGCCGAGCGAAGACCAGGGCTACATCATCGCCAACGTGCAGTTGCCACCCGGCGCCACGCAAGAGCGCACGCTCGCCGTGATGGAGCAGGCCGAGAAGTTCTTCCTGAGCCAGCCCGAAGTCGACAAGATGGTCAGCGTGCTCGGCTTCAGCTTCTCGGGCAGCGGCCAGAACGCGGCGCTGGCTTTCGTGCCGCTCAAGCACTGGGACGAACGCAAGGGGGCGGAGCATTCGGCGCAGGCCTTGGCCGGGCGTGCGTTCGGTGCGCTCTCTGGCGTGCGCGACGCGTTCATCTTCGCGCTCAGCCCGCCGGCGATCCCGGAGCTCGGCACCGCCACCGGCTTTACCTTCCGGCTGCAAGACCGCGGCGGCAACGGCCACGCCGCGCTGCTGGCAGCGCGCAACCAGATGCTCGGCATGGCCGCGCAGAGCAAGGTGCTCGCCGGGGTGCGCCCCGACGGCCTGGAAGACGCGCCGCAATTGCAGCTCGACGTCGACCGCGACCGCGCCAGCGCGCTCGGCGTGTCGTTCGACAGCGTGAATGCCGTGCTCTCGACCGCGCTCGGTTCGACCTACGTCAACGACTTTCCGAACGCCGGCCGTCTGCAGCGTGTGGTGGTGCAGGCCGACGCACCGAGCCGCATGCAGGGTGCCGACCTTCTGAAACTCAACGTCTACAACAACGCCGGCAAGCTCGTGCCCCTGTCGGCCGTGGCCACCACGAAGTGGGTCACCGGCCCGATGCAGACGGTGCGCTACAACGGTTACCCGACGATGCGCCTGGCGGGCGACGCTGCGCCCGGCTTCAGCACCGGCGACGCGATGAACGAAATGGAGAAACTCGCCACCAGGTTGCCACAGGGCTTCGCCTACGAGTGGACCGGGCAGTCGCGCGAGGAGCGCCTGTCGGGCTCGACCGCAACGATCCTGATCGCGTTCTCCTTGCTCGCCGTGTTCCTGTGCCTCTCGGCGCTGTACGAGAGCTGGTCGATCCCGTTCGCGGTGCTGCTTGCGGTGCCGCTGGGGGTGCTCGGTGCCGTGCTCGGCGCGACCTTCCGCGACCTGCCGAACGACGTGTTCTTCAAGGTCGGCCTGATCACCGTGATCGGTCTGTCGGCGAAAAACGCGATCCTGATCATCGAGTTCGCCAAAGACCTCTATGCCGATGGCATGGGCCTGGTCGAAGCCACGCTGAAGGCGGTGCACCTGCGCTTCAGGCCGATCCTGATGACGTCGATCGCGTTCATCCTCGGTGTGTTGCCGCTCGTCATCTCGTCGGGCGCCGGCTCGGCGAGCCAGCGTGCCATCGGCACCGGCGTGATGGGCGGCATGATCACGGCGACCGTGCTCGCGGTGTTCTTCGTGCCGGTGTTCTTCGTGGTCGTGCGCAGCCTGTTCAAAGGCAGCAAGCGGCAGCGTGAACTGCATGCGATCGAAATGAAGGCCAAGGCTGCCACAGCCCCGGAGGCTCCCCATGATTGAGCGTGATACGTTGCGCCGTGCAGGCACCCTGACGGCACTCGCCGCGGCGCTGGCACTCGGCGGCTGCATGAGCTTCATTCCTGCCTACGAGCGGCCCGCCGCGCCGGTGGCGCCTGCCTATGCGCCCGAGCTGCTGCCCGCAGGCGGCAGCGATGCCACGGCCGCCGCCGAACTCGAGTGGCAGCGTTATTTCGCCGATGCGCGCCTGAAGCGCCTGATCGACATCGCGCTGCAGAACAACCGTGATCTGCGCGTGGCGGTGCTCGGCATCGAACAGGCGCGGGCGGCCTACCAGGTCAGGCGCGCCGACGAACTGCCGAGCATCGGCGCCGGCCTCAGCGCGCAGCGCCAAGCCAGTGGCGGAGGCCTCGTCAACAGCTATGCCGTGGGTCTGGCCGTGACCGGCTACGAACTCGACTTCTTCGGCCGCGTGCGCAGCCTGAGCCAGTCGGCGCTGTCGTCGTACATGGCGACCGAAGAAGCGCGCAAGACGGTGCAGATCGCGCTGGTGGCGGCGGTGGCCAACACGCACCTGAGCCTGCTCGCCGACGATGAGCTGCTGCGTGTCACGCGCGAAACGCTGGCCACGCGCGAAGACTCGTTCAAGCTCACGAAGCTCAAGTTTGACAACGGCGCTTCGTCGGAGCTCGACCTGAGCCAGTCGGAGCAGTTGCTCGAAGGCGCACGCGCCACGCTCGCACAAACGCAGCGCCAGCGTTCGCTCGACGAAAACGCGCTGGTGCTCTTGCTGGGCCAGCCGCTGCCGGCCGACCTGCCTGCGGTGACCGCGCTGGCCGCCCAGCCCGCACTGCGCGAGCTGCCGGCCGGTTTGCCTTCCGACCTGCTGACGCGCCGGCCCGACGTGCGCGCGGCCGAACAACAACTGCTCGCCGCCAACGCCAACATCGGCGCAGCGCGCGCCGCGTTCTTTCCGCGCATCACGCTCACCGCGAACGCGGGGACTGCGAGCACCGAGCTGTCGGGCCTGTTCAAGAGCGGCAGCTTTGCCTTGACGGGCGTGGCCCAACTGCTGCAGCCGATCTTCGATGCCGGCCGCAACCAGGCCAATCTCGACGTGGCCAAGGTCAACCGCGACATCGCGGTGGCGCAGTACGAAAAGGCAATCCAGACCGCGTTCCGCGAGGTCTCCGATTCGCTCGCGGGCCGCGCCACGCTCGGTGAACAACTGCGGGCCCAGACCGCGCTGACGAACGCCGCGCAGGTGAGCTACAAGCTCGCCGACCTGCGTTACCGCAACGGCGCGTCGAGTTACCTCGACGTGCTCGATGCGCAGCGCAACTACTTTGCCGCGCAGCAGGCCACCGTGCAGGTGCAGGCGCTGCAGGCGCAGAACCTGGTCACGCTGTACAAGGTGCTCGGCGGCGGCTGGACGGAGCCAGTGCGCAGTAGCAACTGAGGCCCGCCCTCCCGCAGGTGACTCAGACCTTGGCCACCGGCAACAGCGCGGGGAAGTCGGCCACGGCCTTCTTCTTCCACGCCTCGATGGCCGTTGCCATTTCCGCCGTGTCGAAGATCGCGCTTTGCAGCAGCGTCATCTGCTGCAGGGCCGACGCGGTGCCGTGATCGCGCGCGTGGTTGAGCGCGAGCTTGCTGCCAGCGATCGCCAGCGGTGACTTGGCGGCGACGTTCTTCGCCAACTGCATCGCGTGGTCGAGCAGCGCGTCGGTATCGGGCAAGACCGCGTTGACCAGGCCAACCGCGAGCGCACGTTCCGCGCTCATGCGCTCGCCCGTGTAGGCCATCTCGCGCGCCACGCCCTGCGGCACGATCTTCACGAGCCGCTGCAGCACACCCAGGTCGGCCATCATGCCGATGTGGATCTCTTGCACGGTGAAGAATGCGTCGGCCGTGCACAGGCGAATGTCGCAGGCGGTGGCCAGGTCGAGCGCGCCACCGATGCAACCGCCCTGGACTGCACAGATCACCGGGAAGCGTGCTTCGTCGATGGCCGTGAAACAGTCGATCAGCTTGCGAAGCGTGTCCTGGAAGTTCAGCCGCGCGCGTGCCGTGCCGGTGACGAGCAGCGCGTCGTCGCCGCCAAACACGTCGAGTGCCATGCCGGCGCAGAAGTGCTTGCCGGTCGACGAGATCACGAGCGCGCGTGTTTCACCTGCGTCGTGCAGCGCACGCACTGCGTCGCGCAAGGCCGGAAAGAAGGGCGGCGCCATCGTGTTCAGGCGCTCGGGCCGATTGAGTTGCAGGTGGGCAACGCCAGCGGCGGCAGTGGTCAGCGCGAAGAAGTCGTTCATGGGCAGAGGGCGAATGGCGAGGAAAGTTGTGTGCATTACTGTGCCGCAAACGGGCCGAAGCCGACCAGCGGGCAAGCCCTTGTCTCGCAGGCCCCGCACTCTGTCCCTAAACTCGCGCCGATGCGCCCGAACCTCACCACCACCGATGGCCTGCAACTCCACGTTCGCGAATGGCCCGTGACCAATTCGCGCGGCACGGTGTTGATCGTGCATGGTCTCGGCGAACATGTCGGCCGCTATACCCATGTGGCGGCGCAACTCAACGCCTGGGGCTGGTCGGCAGTGGGTTACGACCACCGCGGCCACGGTGGCAGCGAAGGTGCGCGCGGCGAGCTTCACCACAGCGATGATCTGCTCACCGACCTGGCCTTGGTGATCGACTCTGTGCGCGCCAAACACCCCTGCCCACTGGTGGTGCTCGGGCACAGCTTGGGCGGGCTGGTCGTTGCGCGCTTTGTCGGCGGGGCGTCGGCGCCCGATGCGCCGGCGTGGGCGCGGCCAGTCGACGCCGTCGTGTTGTCGTCGCCCGCACTCGACGCCGGCACCACCGCATGGCAAAAGTTTCTGCTCTCGGTGCTGGGCCCGCTGGCGCCGAACCTGGCGGTGAGCAACGGCCTGAAGCCAACCTGGATCTCGCGTGACGCCGCTGTGGTCGGTGCCTATATGGCCGACCCGCTGGTGCACGACCGCATCACGCCGCGGCTGGCGCGCTTCATTGTCGACGCGGGTGAATGGGTGCGTGCCAACGCTGCCGCTTGGCCAGCCGTGCCGGCGCTGCTGCTCTATGCTGGCAGCGACCGTTGCGTAGCGCCCGCTGGCAGCCGCGCGTTTGCCGCCGCGGCACCCAAGGCGTTGCTCACGGTGCAGGAGTTCAAGAACATGCAACACGAGATCTTCAACGAGCCCGAGCAGGCCGAGGTGTTTGCGGTGCTGGGCGGCTGGCTGGCGCGGCACGGCGGGGCCTGACGGTGGCGGCGCGGCGCGAAGTCTTAAACTGATCTACCGGCCCGACCGAAGGAGAGCAAGCCCATGAACGCCCGCGACCCACTGCTGCCCGTGCAACCCGACGAAGCCAGCGCACTGGCCAGCTTCGCCGCCAAGACCTGGGACGAAGAGATCGTGCCTCTCGTCACGAACTACATCACCATCCCGGCCAAGAGCCCGATGTTCGACGCCGACTGGGCTGCCAACGGCCACATCGAAAAAGTGATTCGCGACGCGGCGGCCTGGGTCGAGAGCAAGAAGGTAGCGGGTCTGAAGCTCGAGGTGGTGCGTATCGAAGGCCGCACGCCGGTGATCTTCTTCGAGGTGCCGGCCACCAAGGCGGGCAGCGGCGACACGATCTGCCTCTACGGTCACCTCGACAAACAACCCGAGTTCAACGGCTGGCGCAACGACCTCGGGCCGTGGACGCCGAAGTACGTCGACGGCCTGCTCTACGGGCGCGGCGGGGCCGACGACGGTTACGCCGTCTATGCATCACTCACCGCGATCATGGCGCTCGACAAGCTCGGCATTCCGCGCCCACGCTGCGTCGGCATCATCGAAAGCTGTGAAGAGAGCGGCTCGTTCGACCTGCCGGCCTACATCGACGCGCTCAAACCACGCCTTGGCAACGTCAGCCTCGTCGTTTGCCTCGACAGCGGCGCAGGCAACTACGACCAGCTCTGGCTAACGACCAGCCTGCGCGGCATGGTCAGCGGTGTGTTGAAGGTCGAGATCCTCACCGAAGGGGTGCACTCGGGCGATTCGAGCGGCCTGGTGCCGTCGAGCTTTCGCATCCTGCGCCAGGTGCTCGACCGGCTCGAAGACAGCAAGACGGGCGAGCTGCTGCCGCAGAGTTTTCACTGCGAGATCCCGGCCGACCGCGTCGAGCAGACGCGTGCCACCGCGCAGATCCTGGGCACGCAAGTCTGGCAACGTTTCCCGTGGGCCTGCGGTGCCGACGGTGGTGCCACGTTGCCAACCACCACCGACCCGCTGCAGGCGCTGCTCAACCGCACCTGGAAGCCGACGCTGAGCGTGACCGGCGCCGACGGTTTTCCCGAACTGAAAAACGCCGGCAACGTGCTGCGCCCCTACACCGCGTTCAAGCTTAGCCTGCGCCTGCCACCGTTGATCGAAGGCAACGAGGCGGCGATCAAGCTGAAAGCGCTGCTCGAAGACAACGCGCCCTACAACGCCAAGGTCACGTTCGAACCCGATGGCCGCGCCGGCGCTTTCGGCGCCACCGGCTGGAACGCGCCGAGCCTGTCGCCGTGGCTGGAAGACGCGCTCAACAGCGCTTCGCAAGCGCACTTCGGCGCGCCGTGCGGCTACATCGGCCAGGGCGGCACGATCCCGCTGATGAGCATGTTGCAGAAGAGTTTTCCGGCTGCGCAGATGATGGTCTGTGGTGTGCTCGGGCCGAAGAGCAATGCGCACGGGCCGAACGAATTCCTGCACGTGCCCTATGGCAAGAAGCTCACGGCGGCGGTGGCGCAAGTGATGGCGGCGTGTGCTTGAACGGGGCGCTGTTCGCACGATGAACATGATTCAACAACGCCGACGCTCGCTGCTGCTGGGCGCGACCTCCACCTCGATCTCCTTGCTGTTGTCCACCATGACCGATCTCGCCAATGCCCAGGGCCCAACGCGGCGCATGCCGGTGATCTTCGTCGGCCACGGCAGCCCCATGAACGCGATCAGCGACAACCCGTTCACGCGGGCACTGGGCGCCTGGGGCGCGGCGCTGCCGCGGCCGAGCGCGATTCTTTCGGTCTCGGCCCACTGGCTCACGCCGGGGCAGACGCTGGTCACTGTCGATGAGCGGCCGAAGACAATCCATGATTTCGGCGGGTTCCCGCGCGAACTGCACGAGATGCAATACCCGGCGCCAGGCGCGCCGATGCTCGCCCGCGAAGCCGCGCTGCGCGTGAAGCAGAGCGTCACGCAAGGCAGCGACCAATGGGGGCTCGACCACGGCACCTGGAGTGTGCTGCACCACCTGTTCCCGAAGGCCGACATTCCGGTGTTCCAGCTCTCGATCGACTACGACCGGCCTGGCGCGTTTCACCATGCCGTGGGGCGTGATCTGAGCGCGCTGCGCGACAAGGGCGTGCTGATCATGGGCAGCGGCAACGTCGTGCACAACCTGCGCGCCACCGACCGCAACGCGCCGGTGGGCCTGACGGCTTCGCGCCCCTGGGCACAGGCTTTCGACGATGCGTTCAAGAGCGCGCTGGCCGGGCGCGACGACAAGGCGCTGATGAACTACACGAAGCTGCCCGGCGCCGACATCGCCGTGGCCACGCCCGACCACTACTACCCGGTGCTCTACGCGCTCGGGGCAGCGGCACCGAATGAAGCGGCAAAGACGACCTTCGAGGCTTTTCACTCCGGCACGCTGAGCATGCGTTGCCTGCAGTTCGGCTGATCGGATTCAGCGAGGCTCGATTTCGATGCCGAGCATCGAGCGCCCGAGTGCTTCCGCCACCTCGATGCCATCCACCCCGGCCGACATGATCCCGCCCGCATAACCCGCGCCTTCACCGGCCGGATACAAGCCCTTCACATTCAGGCTCTGCAAATCGCGGCCACGGGTGATGCGAAGCGGCGACGAGGTGCGCGTCTCGACGCCGGTGAGCACCGCATCGGGCATCGCGAAGCCCTTGATCTGGCGCTCGAACGCGGGCAGTGCTTCGCGCAGTGCGGTGATCGCGTAGTCAGGCAGGCTCGGGTTGGCCGGGTCACCGAGATCGGTGAGCTTCACACCCGGCTTGTACGACGGCAGCACGCTGCCGAGCGCAGCCGACTTCTGCCCCTTGACGAAGTCGCCGACCAGTTGCCCCGGCGCTTCGTAGTGGCCGCCGCCGAGCTCGAACGCACGTGATTCCCAGTGGCGCTGAAAGGCCATGCCATCGAGCGGATTCACCGGGCCGTCGTGCCGGCCGTCCTGCCGATAGTCCTGCGGCGTGATGCCGACGACGATGCCGGCATTGGCGTTGCGTTCGTTGCGCGAATACTGGCTCATGCCGTTGGTGACGACACGGCCTTCCTCGGAGGTGGCGGCTACCACCGTGCCGCCGGGGCACATGCAGAAGCTGTAGACCGAGCGCCCGTTCTTCGCGTGGTGCACGAGTTTGTAGTCGGCGGCGCCCAGGATCGGGTTGCCCGCGTTCGGCCCGAAGCGCGCCGCGTCGATGATGCTTTGCGGGTGCTCGATGCGAAATCCGATCGAGAACGGTTTCGCTTCCATGAACACACCACGTTCGTGCAGCACCGCGAAGGTGTCGCGCGCGCTGTGGCCGAGTGCCAGCACCACGTGGTCGGCGTTGATCTGTTCGCCGCCGGCGAGCGTCAGGCCGCGAATCTGCCCGCCTTCGATCAACACATCGGTGACGCGCTGCTCGAAGCGCACTTCACCACCCAGCGCCACGATTTCTGCCCGCATCTTCTCGACCACGCCGACGAGCCTGAACGTGCCGATGTGCGGCTTGGCGACGAAGAGGATTTCTTCGGGTGCGCCGGCCTTCACGAACTCCGAGAGCACCTTGCGCGTGAGGTGGCGCGGGTCGCTGATCTGGCTCCACAGCTTGCCGTCGGAGAACGTGCCGGCGCCACCTTCGCCGAATTGCACGTTCGATTCCGGGTTCAGCACGTTTTTGCGCCACAGCCCCCAGGTGTCTTTTGTGCGTTCGCGCACCTCCTTGCCACGTTCCAGAACGATGGGCCGCAAGCCCATCTGCGCCAGGATCAGCGCGGCGAAGATGCCACACGGCCCGAAGCCCACGACCAGCGGGCGCGGCCCTTTCAGGCCGCCGGCCGGGGCGGCGCCGATGAAGTGGTAGCCGGTGTCGGGCGTGGGTCGAATGTGCGGCTGGCCGGCCAGCCGCGTGAGCACCGCGGCTTCGTCGCCCAGCTCGCAGTCGACGGTGTAGATCAGTTGAACCGCACTCTTCTTGCGTGCGTCGTAGCTGCGCTTGAAGATGACAAAGCTTTGCAGCTCGGCGTCGCCGATGCCCAGGCGCGCCACGATGGCCGGACGCAGGGCCTCCTCGGCGTGGTCGAGTGGCAATCGCAGTTCGGTGATTCGAAGCATGGAACGTGGTGAGTTTCGAACAGGCCCTGCTTCAGGCCCGCAGCGGCGGTGGCAGTTTGTCGTCGGGGGTTTCAGGTGCTTCGGTGTGCAGCATCTCGTCGAGCGGCTCGGTACTCACCGGCTCTTCTTCGCTCGCGACGCGCAAGGCCGCCACACTCGGTGCGTCTTGCGGCAGAAACCCCCCCGACTGGTGTTTCCACAGCAGTGCGTAGTGGCCTTGCAAGTGCAGCAGCTCGTCGTGCGTGCCCTGTTCGATGATGCGGCCTTGTTCCAGCACGATCAGCCGGTCCATGCGCGCGATGGTCGAGAGCCGGTGCGCAATGGCGATCACGGTCTTGCCTTCCATCAGGCCGAGCAACTGGTCTTGAATCGCGAGCTCGACTTCGCTGTCGAGCGCCGAGGTGGCTTCGTCGAGCACAAGAATCGGCGCGTCTTTCAGCACCACGCGGGCGATCGCGACGCGCTGGCGCTGGCCGCCCGACAACTTCACGCCGCGCTCGCCCACGTGCGCTTCGTAGCCGGTGCGTGCCTTCCAGTCGTGCAGCTCCAGAATGAAGTCGTGCGCCTGGGCCTTGCGCGCCGCCGCTTCGATCTGCGCGCGCGTGGCGTCGGGGTGGCCGTAGCCGATGTTGGCGGCGATGGATCGGTGCAGCAGCGAGGTGTCTTGCGTGACCATGCCGATCGCGGCACGCAGGCTTTCCTGGGTGACATGGCCGATGTCTTGCCCGTCGATGCGGATGCTGCCTTGTTCGACTTCGTGAAAGCGCAGCAGCAGGTTCACGAGAGTCGATTTGCCGGCACCCGAGCGTCCGACCAGGCCGACACGCTCGCCGGGTTTGATCACCAGGTCGAGCTGGTCGAGCACACGCTTGCCGTCGCTGCGGCCGTAGGTGAAGGTCAGCTTCTCGAAGCGGATTTCGCCCTGAGGCACCTCGAGCTCGCGCGCCCCGGGCGCGTCGGTCAGCGTGTGCGGCACGGCGATCGTCTCCATGCCTTCCTGCACCACGCCCACGTTCTCGAAGATGCCGGTCACTTCCCAGCTCACCCAGCCGGCCATGTTGGCAATCTGCCAGGCCAGCGGCAGGGCGGTGGCCACGAGCCCGGCGCTCACCTGGCCCTGGCCCCACAGCGTGATGCCGATGCCTGCGGTGGCCACCAGCAAGAGCGCGTTCATCACCGCCAGCGTGCCCATGAATCGTGTGATGAGGCGCATGTGCGCGGCGATGGCCACGGTGTGGCCGTCGATCACCTCGCGAACGTAGGCGTCTTCGTCACGCGCGCGGGCGAAGAGTTTCACGGTGAGGATGTTGGTGTAGCTGTCGACCACGCGCCCCATCACCAGCGAACGCAGCTCGGAACTGGTCTTGGCCAGGTCGCGCATGCGCGGCACGAAGTGGCGCAGAAAGAACCAGTAACCCGAGAACCAGAGCAGCGTCGGCACCGCCAGGCGCCAGTCGGCCGCGGCCATCAGCAGGAATGCGCTCAGGCCGTAGATGCCGATGTACCAGATCGCGCGGATGGTGCTGACCACCGATTCGCGCAGCGCGTTGCTGGTCTGCATCACGCGGTTCGCGATGCGGCCGGCGAAGTCGTTCTGGAAGAACGGCCAGCTCTGGCGCACCACGTGCCAGTGGCTTTGCCAGCGGATCAGGCTGGTCACGCCGGGCACGACGCCGTTGTTGCGCACCAGGCTGTCGGCCAGCAAGGTGAGCGGGCGGCCGATCAGCACGATCGCGGCCATGCCGATCAGCATCGGCAACGCGGCGCTGAACGCGGCGGCGCGGTCGCTCGCTTCCATCAGCGTGACCAGTCTGCCGATGAACACCGGGATCAGCGTGTCGATGCCGGCCACCGCCAGCCCGGTCACGAACATCGCCGCGTACAGGCCACGCGACTGGCGCACGAAGTGCCAGTAGAAGCCGATCAAACCCGGCGGCGGTGAGCCGGTGGGCAGCTGGGTGGGGCGGATCAGGCTTTCAAACAGTGCAAACATCGTCAGGCATTCTCGCTGCCCACGGGTCTTACTACGCAGATGGCCCAAGTGATGTAACAGAGCCGAGGAGGGCAATATAGACGCACTTTTGAAGGGCGGCCGGCCTTCGTGGGGGTCGCTTCACAGGGCTACCCTGACCTGATGAAAACTCTCTGTGAAGAAGATCCCTACCGCGCTGAAGTGGTTGGCCGAGAAGCGAGCTCGGCGACGGGGGCAGCGGCGGGTTGGCCGGGCGTTATCGCAAAGTATGTGGCCCAACAATAATTAGCTTGGTCAACGATAACGCGCACAGAGGGCATGCCGGCAGCGGGTAAGCAAAGCAGGCCCGTCTGCACCGAAGAGCTCGCTCTTGCCGCCAGTGTTCAGCTGCTCACCGCCGTACGCGCGGGCAGAGCCCACAACCACGCTCAGCGATTTCAGGGCTGGCTGCGCCGGATGGCTCGTACGCCGCGTTGGCGGTCTCGACGAAGAACTGGTCGTCGGCGCCCAGCGCAGTGACTTGACCGCCACCCTTGACTGCTCGGCCGTAAATTGTTACACGTAAACTAAAAAAAAGCGACAAAGAGGCGCTATAAGATATAAATTTAGCGACAAATCTCGTCGCCTTGCCCCTCTAAGCCCTGGGATTTCCGACAACCCTACGTGGCTGCAGCCAAGAGGGCCAGGAAGGCTTAATTTGAAAAAAGCGACGCTACTGACTCCTAAACGCTAAATTTAGCGACACACGACCCTCCACAAACCTACAAACCCATGAGAAAACCGACAACTGACGACACCCTGCTCTTGTACCCCGACCTTGGCGTGGGGGAAGTGCGGTCCATCCAGCGACGCTTGAAAGCCGGTGAGCTCAAGCGGATTGCGCCTGGGGTTGTCACAAGTCGGCCCACGGAAGAGTGGCCCGGCCTGGTCGCCCGCGAGCGTGTCCGCGTTCTCGCCACCATGTTCCCTGGTGCGGTTATGGGCTATCGGAG
This sequence comes from Burkholderiales bacterium, assembly GCA_039930465.1. Classification (GTDB taxonomy): domain Bacteria; phylum Pseudomonadota; class Gammaproteobacteria; order Burkholderiales; family Burkholderiaceae_C; genus LMDS01. The sequence continues at coordinate 1,457 of JBDTTU010000042.1, read as the reverse complement.
TGCGTTTGATGGCGGGCTGCCCTCGCCTGAGGGCGTCGTCTACCTCTCCTACTCCTACCCTCGAAAGGTGTCGTTACCGGGGCTGGAGGTCAACTTGCTGCTTGGGCCAGGCCAGTGCCCTGGCGATGCCCCGATGATGGGCCGCGACCTCTACTACCCATCCAACGCTCGGATGCTGCTTGAGAACCTGACTGTCAGCCGAGGCAAGGTGCACAAGTCGGTGGGGCCCGCAAAAGTCGAGGAGCGTCTCATCGCCATCTGCGAAGCCCGCGGAGAAGAGACTTTGGTCAGCCTGCGTGAAGAGGCGCGGGCATTGGCCACAACGCTGAAGCTCGACCGGGAGTTTCTGGTGCTGGATGGGCTGGTCGGCGGAGTGCTCTGCACCCGCAAGGCTCCGATGTCGACCGCTGCGGGCAAGGCGATGGTGGCCGACATCCCTTACGACGCCAATCGGCTGGCCTTGCTCGAGAAGCTGGCAACAGAGCTTCGCGCGACCCCACTCAAGCAACCGGAAACCGTCGTCAAGACGGAACGAGCTCGAATCAACTTTGCGTTCCTCGAGTCGTACTTCAGCAACTTCATCGAAGGGACTGAGTTTGACGTCCGGGAGGCCAAGGGCTTCGTGCTGGATGGCAAACCCATCACCGATCGCCCCAAAGACTCGCACGACATCATCGGAGTGTTTCGACAGGCCCTCAACCCTGGCTGGGCGAATCAGACCCTAACGCCCGGGGAGGCCGTACTGAACCAGCTGCGAGCACGTCACGCCGACCAGATGAAGGAGCGCCCGGAAGTTGGCCCAGGCGAGTTCAAGACACTGGCCAATCGCGCTGGCAACACCGAGTTCGTGGCCCCACGGCTTGTTCGGGGCACGCTGGTTGAAGGGTCAAGGCAATTGCCGTCGGTGCCGGCGGGAACGGCAAGGGCTCTTCTCGCCATGTTCCTGGTCTCGGAGGTTCACCCGTTCACGGACGGCAATGGCCGTCTTGCCCGCCTTACTATGAACGCAGAGCTCTCGGTGGTGAACAGCTGCCGCATCATCGTACCCACGCTGTTCCGGGAGGAGTATTTGGACTGCCTGCGTGTGCTGACGCGCAATGGCGACCCAAAGCCCTTCCTCGACGCGATGCAAAAGATTCACGCGTGGACCGCGGACTTCGACTACGAAGACCTCGACGCTGTAATTGAGCTCATGGAAAGCTGTCACGCCTTCGAGAAATCTAGGGTGCAGTACAAGTTGTTGACCCCGTCACAGCTTGAGACTGTGGAGCCTCCGCAGTGAGCCTTCCTCAACCGCACCTCAGCCTTCACGTCCGCCAGTCCGCCGATGCGGATGTCGCGGCCATCCACGAATGGCTCAAAGAGCAGATGCTGCCGGCGTGCACGGCACCTTCCACTGCAACTAGTGTAGTGTTGCATTCTGTTTGGAGCTTAAGCGACTATTGGCGCGAATGACC
>JBDTTU010000041.1:0-36419 GCA_039930465.1 Burkholderiales bacterium | reverse complement strand
CGCCGAGCCAGCGCTGGTCGACGTAGGGCATGCCGCAGCGCTGGGCTTCCAGCGCAATGACCTCGCGCGCCTGGCGCTTGGTGCCGATCATCAGGATCGTGCCGCGCCGGCTGGCGAGCTGGCGCACGAACTTCATCGCGTCGTTGAAGAGCGGCTGCGTCTTCTCGAGGTTGATGATGTGGATCTTGTTGCGATGGCCGTAGATGTACGGGGCCATCTTGGGGTTCCAGAAGCGGGTTTGGTGGCCGAAGTGCACACCGGCTTCCAGCATTTCACGCATGGTGACTGTCATTGAGACTCCAAAGGTTGGTTCTAGAATCCGGCTGGAATCACCGCAGGTTTTTGTGCCTGCAACAACACCTTCAATCAGCCGGTTCGCGATTTGCTTGGGCTTCGTGCAACGCACTCAGTCAAGCCGGTCGAGTATAGCACCCCATGAACCCAGACTTGACCGGCACCCGCACCCTGATCCATCGCGGCGAGCGCAGCGCCAGCGCCCTGCTGGCTGCCTCCATCGACGCAGCCCATGCCCCTGCCCTGCGCCACGCGTTTGTCAGCATCGGCCTTGCCGGTGCAGCGGCCGCGGCGCAAGCCGTCGACACTCAGCGCGCCGCCGGCGCGCCCGTGCCACCTCTCGCCGGGCTGGCGGTGTCGATCAAAGACCTGTTCGACGTGCAGGGCGAAGTCACTGCGGCTGGCTCGACCGTGCTCGCGACGCGCCCTGCCGCCGCGGCCGACTGCCCGGCGGTGGCGCGTTTGCGCCGCGCCGGCGCCGCGCTGTTGGCGCGCACCAACATGTCGGAGTTCGCGTTCTCGGGGGTGGGCATCAACCCGCACCACGGCACACCGGCGAACCCCGCCACGGCGCGGCTCGACCCGCAAGCACGCATCCCCGGCGGCTCCACGTCGGGTGGCGGCGTGTCGGTGGCCGGTGGCGCGGCCTGGGCCGCGCTCGGTTCCGACACCGGTGGTTCGATCCGGATTCCGGCCGCGCTGCAAGGCCTGGTCGGTTTCAAGAACACCGCGCGTCTGACCCCGACCGAAGGCGCCGTTCCGCTCTCGACCACCCTCGACACGGCGTGTGCGATCACGCTGTCGGTGCGCGACGCGGTGCTGCTGCACGAAGTGCTCGCCGACCGGTCGGTGGCCATTGCGGCGCGGCCGGTCAGTGCACTGCGCCTGGCCGTGCCGACCACCACGATGCTCGATGCGCTCGAACCCAGCGTCGCCAGCGCCTTCGCCCGCAGCCTGGCCACGCTGCGTGAGGCCGGCGCGCACATCGAAGAGATCACTCTGGCGCCACTGAACGAGGTGCCCGCCATCAACGCCAGCGGCGGCTTCTCGGCGGCCGAAAGCTGGGCCTGGCACCGCAAGCTGCTTTCGGACCATGCGGCGGAATATGACCCGCGGGTTGCCCTGCGCATCCGGCGCGGCGAAACAATGACTGCGGCCGACTACATTGATCTGCTCCGGGCGCGCCACGACTGGATTCATCGCATGAACCTTGCGATGCGCGGCTTCGACGCGATGCTCAGCCCGACCGTGCCCTGCGTCGCGCCACCGATCGCAGCGCTGCTGAACGACGACGCCGCGTTCTTCGCCGCCAACGCCCTGCTGCTGCGCAACCCGTCGATCGTGAACCTGCTCGACGGCTGCGCGCTGTCGCTGCCCTGCCACGCGCCGGGCGACCTGCCCGTCGGGTTGATGGTGTGGAGCAGCGCGCTGCAGGACGACACGGTGCTCGACGTGTCACTCGCGATCGAAGCCGCGCTCGCCTCGGCGCGCGGCTGAAGCGCCATGCGCATCGCAGTCATCGGCGCCGGCATCATCGGCGTGACCAGCGCCTACGAACTCGGCCGCGACGGCCACGAGGTCACGGTGTTCGAGCGCTGCGGCACCGTGGCAGCCGAGACCAGCTTCGCCAACGCCGGTCTGATCGCACCGGGTTACGTCACACCGTGGGCCGCACCCGGCATGCCCACCAAGGTGCTGCGCCACCTCTTCGGCCAGCACAGCCCCGTGCGCATGAAGCCCACGCTGCACCCGGGCACCATCGCCTGGCTGTGGAAGTGCTGGCGGGCGTGCCGCACGCGCACCTACCAGGCCAACCGTGTGCGCATGCAGCGCCTGGCCGGCTACAGCCGCGACCGCCTGCACGAGCTCACGAGCGACATGAAGCTCGAGTACGAGCGCAGCGAAGGCTACCTCGTGCTGCTGCGCAGTGCCAAAGACCTGAAGCTGGTGCAACCCGGGCTGGCCTCGCTGAAAGAGCTGAACACCCGATTCGACATTCTCGACGCGGCGCACTGCCTGCGCGTCGAGCCGGGCCTGAACTCCGAGACGCCGCTGCATGCCGGCATCTACCTGCCCGACGATGAAGTCGGCAACTGCCGCCAGTTCGCCTACCTGTTGCGCGCCGAGGCACAACGCCTGGGGGTGTCGTTCAGGTTCAACACGCAGGTCGGGCGGATCATCGCCGGGCATGAGCCGGCGCTGGTCCACACCAACGTCTCGCCCGAGCCTTCGCGGTTTGTGGTGCCGGGCGACGACACGCGCCCGGGTGGTGACACACAACCGAGTGCCGACACGCCCGACACCGAGCGCTTCGACGCCATCGTCGTCTGCGCCGCGCTCGGTGCGCCTGCGCTGCTGCGCCCGCACGGGCTGAACCTGCCACTGCAGGCAGTGCACGGCTATTCGGTCACCGCGCCGCTGCGGCACGCCGAAACGCACCCCGAGCAAGGCCCGCGCTCGGCGCTGATGGACGAGCGCTACAAGGTCGCGATCAGCCGACTCGGCACGCGGGTGCGGGTGGCCGGCAGTGCCGAGATCGGCGGCTCGCTGCGCAAGCACAACGACGCCGCGCTGGCCACCCTCTACAAGGTGCTGCACGACTGGTTCCCCGGGGTCGCCCGGCTGAGCCATGAACAACGCTGGAAAGGCGCGCGCCCGATGCTGCCCGACGGCCCGCCGGTGCTCGGCAAGAGTGGCATCGACGGCGTGTGGCTCAATCTCGGCCACGGCTCGAGCGGCTGGGCGCTGGCCTGCGGGTCGGCACGTTTGCTGGCCGACGCCGTGGCCGGGCGCGCGTCCGCCATCGACACCGAAGGCCTGGGCATCGGCCGCCTGAAGGTTTGAGCATGCATCTTGTTTCGGCGTCGAACACCGAGTGGCCGCTGTTCGACGCAGCCCACACCCGGCGCATTGAATCGCTTGAACAGGCCGGCCTGCCACCACACACGTTGATGGCACGTGCTGGCGCTGCGGTGGCTCGGCTGACGCTGGCGATTGCACCGCACGCGCAGCGTGTGTGGGTGGCGGCAGGCCCCGGCAACAACGGGGGCGACGGGCTCGAAGCCGCCGCGCTTCTGTGCACGGCGGGCCGACAAGTGGCGGTGAGCTTGCTCGGCGATGCGGGTGCATTGCCCGCAGACGCGCAAGAAGCACTTGTGCGAGCTCGCTCGGCGGGCGCACAGATCCGCGAAGGCTTTCCGGCCGAGACACTCGGCGCACACGACCTCGCCATCGACGCGCTGCTCGGCATCGGCGCCACGCGGCCTGCGCAGGGGCCGATCGCCGAAGCGATCCGGCGACTCAACGCCCTCGCCTGCCCGGTGCTGTCCATCGACCTGCCCTCGGGCCTGCATGCCGGCACCGGGCAGCCGATCGGCGACGCTTGCGTGAACGCCACCCACACGCTCGCGCTGTTGACGCTCAAGCCGGGCCTTTTCACCGGCGCTGGCCGTGACCACAGCGGCACGGTATGGTTCGACCCGCTCGGCGTCGACACCTCCGCCGACGAACCCGAAGCCTGGCTCTCGGCCAGCCGGCCCGGGCGCAGCGCCACCCAGCCGCGCCTGCACGCTCAGCACAAAGGCAGCTTCGGCGACGTGGCCGTGGTCGGCGGGGCGCATGGCATGGCCGGGGCCGCGCTGCTCGCGGCACGCGCCGCTCATGCCGCCGGCGCTGGCCGCGTGTACGTGGAACTGCTCGACCACACAGCGCCTGCAATGGTGGTCGACCCGTTGCGCCCGGAACTGATGTTCCGCGGCGACTGGACCCGCAACGCGGCAACAGCGCTGTCGCAAACGACCGTGGTGTGCGGCTGCGGCGGTGGTGAGGCCGTGCGCGCGGCGCTGCCCAGATTGCTGAGCCTGGCGGCTCGGCTGGTACTCGATGCCGATGCACTCAACGCCATCGCCGCCGACACGGCACTTCAAACCTTGCTGCGCGCGCGTGCCCTTCGCCACGCCGATACGGTGCTCACACCGCACCCACTCGAAGCCGCACGCCTGCTCGGCAGCAGCACGGCCGAGGTGCAGGCAAATCGTTTGAGGGCCGCGCGCACGCTGGTCGATCGCTTTCAGTGTGCGCTCGTGCTCAAGGGATCGGGCAGCATCGTCGCGGCACCGGGCCAGGTTTCGCACATCAACGCGAGCGGCAATGCTTCACTGGCCAGCGCCGGCACCGGCGACGTGCTGGCCGGCTGGCTTGGCGGGCGCTGGGCCGAGCGGTCTGCGGACGCCATCTTCGAGGTGGCCGTTCAGGCCGTCGCCGAACACGGCGCTGCAGCGCATCCACATGCTCACGGCCCGATGCGCGCCGGAGACCTCATCGAAGTGCTGCACCGCCGCCTTGGCTGAACTGTCGGCGCAGGCCGTTGCGCTTCAAAAACTCAGCCGAGCGCGCGCATCGCCTTGCCGACCTCGATCGCGCCTTGCGCGTTGCCACTCGCCGGCACCGTTTCGCCATCACGATCAGACAACGCGTCGAACTGCAAAGCCACCTGCTCGGCCGCGTCGGACGGCAAGCCCACGAACACGCCTTGCGTGAGCGTGATGTGGGCGCGCTCGAACGCACCCGCGCCAGCACACAGGATCGCCCGCGTCGGTGCGTCTTCGGCCACCAGCGCCAGCAGCCCCGGTGTCACGGTCTCGGGTTGCAGCAGCTTGAGCACCGCTTCGGGCATCAGGTTCTCGGTCATTCGAGTGGCCGCGGTCGGCGCCAGGCAGTTCACGTGGATGTTGTTCTTCGCGCCTTCGATCGACAGCGTCTGCATCAAGCCCACGAGCGCCATCTTCGCCGCGCCATAGTTCGACTGGCCGAAGTTGCCGTACAGGCCCGACGACGAGGTCGTCATCACGATGCGGCCGTAGTTCTGCGCGCGCATGATGTCCCACACCGCCTTGCTGCAGTTCACGGCGCCCATCAGGTGCACCTCGACCACGAGGCGGAAGTCGCCGAGCGTCATCTTCGTGAAGCTCTTGTCGCGCAGAATGCCGGCGTTGTTCACGAGGATGTCGACCCGGCCCCAGGTCTTCATGGCCTCGTCGATCATCGCCTGAACCGCCGCAGCGTCGGTCACCGAAGCGCCACTGGCGATCGCCTCGCCGCCCGCCTGGCGAATCTCTTCGACCACCGCCAGCGCCGCGCTCGGCGTGCCACCACTGCCGTCGAGCGTGCCACCCAGGTCGTTGACCACCACCTTGGCACCGCGCGCGGCCAGCGCCAGCGCGTGTTGCCGCCCCAGGCCACCACCGGCACCGGTCACCACCGCCACGCGGCCATCGAATCGCATCGTCATGTTCCGAATCGTCCCTGAGTGATTGATTTGTTCAGCGCCGCTTCGAAGCCTTGCCCGAAGCCGAGCGTGCCGCCGTCTTGGCCGACTTGATCGGGTGTTTTCCCTTGGCTGCCGCCGCGCGCGACTTGCTCTTCGTGACTGCCTTGGTGGCGCGGTCGGCCTCTTTCACCGCCGCCAGATCGTTGCCGGCCGGCGCGGCCTTCTCGCCCAGCTTGTCGCGGCGCGCGCGGATCATGTTCGCTTCCTCACCGCTTTCACGAACCATGCGGAAGTCGATCTTGCGGCCGTCGAGGTCGACGCGGCTGACCTGCACCCTGACCCGCGAGCCCACCGCGTAGCGTACGCCGCTGCGTTCGCCGCGCAGTTCCTGGCGCACTTCGTCGAAACGGTAGTACTCGCCGCCGAGTTCGGTGATGTGCACCAGCCCTTCCACGTACAAACCGTCGAGTTGCACGAACAGGCCGAAGCTCGTGGCCGCACTCACCGTGCCGCCGTATTCTTCGCCGAGGTGCTCGCGCATGTAGCGGCACTTGAGCCAGGCTTCCACGTCACGCGAGGCTTCGTCGGCACGGCGTTCGTTGACGCTGCAATGAATACCGGCCACTTCCCACTTCTCTTCTTCGGCGGTGGCCACACGCGCCGGCTTCGTCGTCTTGCGGTTGCTCGGCGCGGGGTTGCTGGCGCCGGTGACCAGGTGGTAACGCTTGCCCGCGAGCAAGGCCTTGATGACACGGTGCACCAGCAGGTCGGGGTAACGGCGGATCGGGCTTGTGAAGTGCGTGTAGGCCTCGTAGGCCAGACCGAAGTGGCCGCTGTTGATGCCGGTGTAGATGGCCTGCTGCATCGAGCGCAGCAGCATCGTGTGGATTTGCGTTGCGTCGGCACGGTCTTTCGTTGCCGCGGCGATCGCCTGGAACTCGCCAGGCTTCGGGTCGTCGCTGATCGACAGGCCCAGGCCGAGCGCCTTCAGGTAGTTCTGCAACAGCGTGCGCTTCTCGGGCGTCGGCCCTTCGTGAACGCGGTACAGCGACGGGTGCTTGGCACGCGCGATGAAGTCGGCCGAGCACACGTTGGCTGCGAGCATGCACTCTTCGATCAGCTTGTGCGCTTCGTTGCGCGTGCGCGGCACGATCTTCTCGATTCGGCCGTTTTCGTCGCAGACGATCTGCGTTTCGGTCGTTTCGAAGTCGATTGCGCCGCGCTTGTTGCGCTCTTTCAGCAAGGCGCGGTACACCTCGTTGAGGTTCAGCAGGTCGGGCACCAGCTCCTTGCGTTTGGCCGCCTCGGGGCCACGCGTGTTGCCAAGAATCGCCGCGACTTCGGTGTACGTGAAGCGTGCATGCGAGCAGATGATGGCCGGGAAAAACTGGTAGGCGTGGATCTCTCCGCTGGCCGTGACGAGCATGTCGCACACCATCGCGAGCCGGTCTTCGTTCGGGTTCAGCGAACACAGGCCGTTCGAGAGTTTCTCGGGCAGCATCGGGATCACTCGGCGCGGAAAGTACACCGATGTGGCGCGCTCATAGGCGTCGTCGTCGATCGGTTCGCCAGGCTTCACGTAGTGGCTCACGTCGGCGATCGCCACGATCAGGCGCCAGCCGTTGTCGGCCTTCACGCGGCCGATCTTGGCGGGCTCGCAGTACACGGCGTCGTCGAAGTCGCGTGCGTCTTCTCCGTCGATGGTGACGAGCGCCACGTCGGTCAGGTCGATGCGGTGTTTGCGGTCGACCGGTCGAATCTTGTCGGGCAGGCCCGCCGCCTGCGCCAGTGTTTCCGCCGAAAAGCGGTGCGGCACTTCGTACTTGCGCACCGCGATCTCGATCTCCATGCCCGGGTCGTCGATCTCGCCGAGCACTTCGGTCACCCGGCCCACGGGCTGCGAATACATCGAAGGCGATTCGGTCAGTTCGATCGCCACGACCTGGCCCGCCGAAGCGTTGGCGATGGCGTTCTTCGGGATCAGGATGTCTTGCCCGTAGCGCTTGTCTTCGGGCGCGACCAGCCACACACCGCTCTCATGCAGCAAGCGGCCGATGATCGGCGCTTTCCTGCGTTCGAGGATCTCGAGCACCCGGCCTTCGGGCCGGCCCTTGCGGTCGTAGCGGACCACGCGCGCCTTGACGCGGTCGTGGTGCAGCACCGCGCGCATCTCTTGTTGGGAAAGATAAAGATCGGCCTGCCGGTCATCGCGCACGACGAAGCCGTGACCATCACGATGCCCTTGCACCGTGCCTTCCACTTCGGCCATCAGCTCAGCGCCGATGGGGGTCGTGGGGTTCTTGAATGATGTTGTGTTGATGATATAGTCCAAGACTTCCTGAAATGCCCAGGTGGCGGAATTGGTAGACGCACTAGTTTCAGGTACTAGCGGGTAACTCCGTGGGGGTTCGAGTCCCTTCCTGGGCACCATAAGCAAAAGCTCGCTTCTTGAAAGAGACAGCGGGCTTTGTGCTTTCTGGGATCAGAATTGTTGTGATGTCAAAGGTCTGCGAACGCAGGCCTTTGTCGTTTGTGCAGCCGATCAAATGACGAACTTCTTCGCCAGGCCTTCGGGCCGCAGGTCGTCGTACTCTTCGAACGGCTGATGGATCCACGGGCTCGTGGGCAGCATCTCGACGAAGTAGTCTGGCGTATAGCTCGACACGCCTTTTGTCCAGATCACGGCCGAGCGCAATTCGCTGATCGACGGCATGCCGCGCAGCCGGTCGACCACCGCGCGCAAGGTCACGCCCGAGTCGGAGAGGTCGTCGACCAGCAGCACCCTGCCCGCGAGCTCGCCCTTCGGCAGCGTGATGTACTTGGCCATGTCGAGCCGGCCCTGGATCGTGCCGGCTTCGGCCCGGTACGAACTCGTCGCCATGATCGCCAGAGGTTTGTCGAAGACCCGCGAGAGCACGTCGCCCGGCCGCATGCCGCCGCGCGCGAGACACAGGATCTGGTCGAATTCCCAGCCTGACCCGGCGATCTTCAATGCCAGCCGCTCGATGAGCATGTGGTATTCATCCCAGCTCACATAGAGGTGTTTGCCATCGTCGGTCAGCATGCGTTTTCCTTGGGGCTCGGGTTGATGGGTGTTCGGATCAGCGTGGCGCTCAGGCCTGGTACGGGTGACGCAGAAGGATGGTGTGCACACGGTCGGGGCCGGTCGACACCATGTCGATCGGCGCGCCGATGAAGGCCTGGATGCGCTCGAGGTAACGCCGCGCGTTCAGTGGCAACTTGTCCCACTCGGTCACGCCGAAGGTGGTCTCGGTCCAGCCCGGGAAGGTTTCGTAGACGGGCATGCAGGCGTAGATGTCGTCGGCGTCGAGCGGCAGGATGTCGACGCGCCGGCCGTGCAGTTCGTAGCCGACGCAAACCTTGATCTCGGGAAGGCCGTCGAGCACGTCGAGCTTGGTCATGCACACGCCCGAAATGCCGTTGATGATCATCGAGCGCTTGAGCAAGGCCGCATCGAGCCAGCCGCAGCGGCGCGGCCGGCCGGTCACCGTGCCACGTTCCTGCCCGACCGTGGAAAGATGGTGGCCGACGGTGCCCGGCACATCCATGTCGAGTTCGGTCGGGAACGGCCCGCCGCCCACACGCGTGGTGTAGGCCTTGGTGATGCCGAGGATGTAGTGCAGCAGGTCGGGGCCGACGCCCGCGCCTGCGGCGGCGTTGCCGGCCACACAGTTGCTCGACGTGACAAACGGGTAGGTGCCGTGATCGATATCGAGCAAGGTGCCTTGTGCGCCTTCGAACAGGATGTTGGCACCGTTCAGGTTCGCGTTGTGCAGCGTGTAGCCCACGTCGGCCATCATCGGCTTGAGCTGCTCGGCCACCTTCATGGCCAGATCGAAGATCGGCTGGTATTCGAGCGGCGTCGACTTCAGGTAGCCGCTGAGCGCGAAGTTGTGCAGGTCGAGCAACTCGCGCAGTTTCTTCGCGAAACGCTCCGGGTGCTTGAGGTCTTGCACGCGCAACGCCCGGCGCGCCACCTTGTCTTCATACGCTGGCCCGATGCCTTTGCCGGTGGTGCCGATCTTGCCGGCGCCACTGCTCTCGCGCAACGCCTCGCGGGCCTTGTCGACCTCCACATGGAACGGCAGGATCAGCGGGCACGATTCACTCACGAACAGGCGCGACCGCACTTCCAGGCCGATCGCTTCAAGCCGCTCGATTTCTGCCAGCAGGTGGGTCGGATCAACCACCACGCCGTTGCCGATGTAGCACTTCACGCCGTCGCGCATGATGCCCGAGGGGATCAACTGCAGCGCCGTCTTCACGCCCTTGATCACGAGCGTGTGGCCAGCGTTGTGCCCGCCCTGGAAGCGCACCACCGCCTGCGCGTGGTCGGTCAGCCAGTCGACGACCTTGCCCTTGCCTTCGTCACCCCACTGGGTGCCGACGACGACGACGTTGTGGCCGGCCAAGAGCTTGTCGGTGCGCGTGCTCATCTGTTGCATTGAGAAAATATCCAGGTCTGAAAATTCTTTGGGCCGCAGCGCTTCAGAGCGCGCGAACCATCCATTGGCCATCGGCCGCCACCAGTTCACGGTCGCAGTCGAACTCCTGGCCTTCGTGTTCGTGGCCGGGCAGCACGCAGACCACCGTTTCACCTTGTTCGCGCAAGCGCCGCACTGCGGAGCGAAGGCTTGCGTTTTCGACCCAGGGCGCACGAATGGCCGAGTGCAACGACTGCCCGGGCGCCAACGCCGCCAGTGTCTTCAGGTCAAGGCTGAAGCCCACCGCCGGTCGGTTGCGCCCGAACACCGCGCCGACTTCGTCGTAGCGGCCACCACGCGCGACCGCGTCGGACGAGCCTGCGACATACGCCGCGAAGCGCGCGCCACTGTAGTAGCCGTTGCCGACGATGTCGGCCAGATCGAAACCGACCCGCACTTCCGGGTGGGCCTGGCGCGCGTGGTCGGCCAGACGCTGCAGGTCGTCGAGCGCGGCCGTGACGAGCGGCAGCGCAGGCAGCTCGCTGCGCGCGGCGGCGATCACCTCGTCGTCGCCGTAGAGCGACACCAGGCGGCGCAACGCTCGTTTCACATCGGCCGGGAAGCTGCCCGTGAGGTCGGCCAGCCCGGCCGTGTCTTTCGCGGCCAGCGCCGCGCAGACATCGCGAAACGCCGCCGCCGTGAGCGCCACGCCAGCGAGCAGACCCCGCACGATGCGCGCATCGCCCAGATCGAGCATCACGCCACCCAGGCCGGCGCGGCGCAGGCAGTCGAGCGCGAGGTCCTGCACTTCGAGGTCGGCTTCGAGACCAACATGGCCGTAGATCTCGGCACCGAATTGCAACGGCTCGCGCGTCGAGTTCATGCCAGCGGGCAAGGCGTGCAAGACTGGCCCGCAATAACAAAGCCGCGTAACGCCTTCGCGGTTGAGCAGGTGGGCGTCGATGCGCGCAACCTGCGGTGTGCTGTCGGCGCGCACACCCAGCGTGCGGCCGCTGAGCTGATCGACGAGCTTGAAGGTGTTCAGGTCGAGCTCGCGGCCGGTGCCCGACAACAAGGATTCGAGGTGCTCGAGCAGCGGCGGCATCACCAGCTCGCAGCCGTAGCTGCGGGCCACGTCGAGCAGGCCACGACGCAGTTCTTCGATGTGCCGCGCCTGCGCGGGCAGCACGTCGGCAACGTGCTCGGGCAGCAGCCAAGCAGATGACATGGGAAAAACGCCGGGGATTAAAACGGGCATTGTACCGGCGGGGGGTGTGCGCCTCGCGGCGCACCGGGGCCGCGACTCAGGTGACGAAAAAGTACAACATCGCCAGGCCGCCCAGCATGCTCGACAGGCCGAGAAAGCGGATCTGCCCGTCGCTCATCTTCATGGCGCGTTCGAACACGCCTCGCCACATCGGTGGGCTGACGAACGGAAGCAGGCCTTCGATCACCAGCATCAGCGCAAACGCGCCGAGCAGCAGCTCGGCGAAACCGGGTGCGGCCAAAACGAGCTACTTCTTTGCGGGTGCAGCAGCCGGTGCGCCCGCTGCGCTGGAAGAACCGCGCATCGCCTTGAAGAAGTCGCTGCCAGGGTCGACCACCATCACGTCGGACTTGCTGCGAAAGCTCGCACGGTAAGCCTCGAGGCTGCGGTAGAACTGCGCGAACTGTGGGTCGCGGCCGAAGGCCTCGGCAAAGATCGCAGAAGCCTTGGCGTCGCCCTCTCCCTTGGCCTTCTGCGCGTCGCGGTAGGCCTCGGCCACGATCACTTCGCGCTGGCGGTCGGCGTCGGCACGAATCTTCTCGCCTTCGGCACCACCGGTCGCACGCAACTGATTGGCAACCTGCTTGCGCTCGGAAGCCATGCGGCTGTAGATCGACTCGGTGATGTTGGCCACGAAGTCGACACGCTTGATGCGCACGTCGAGAATCTCGATGCCGAACGACTTGGCCTCGTCGCCGAGCCGTGCGCGCACGTCTTGCATCACCTTGTCGCGGCCACTGGAGAGCACCTCGCCGACGGTGCGCTTGGTCACCTCTTCGTTGAACGCCGCGTGCACGATCGGGCTCAGGCGGGCTTCGAGGTTGCGCTGGTCAACACCGTTGTTGCGAATGAACTGGCGCGGGTCGGTGACGCGCCATTTCACCAGCCAGTCGATCACGAGGCTCTTCTTCTCGGCCGTGAAGATCGGGCGGTTCTCGGGGCTGTCCATCGTCTGAATGCGGCGGTCGAGAAACACCACGTTCTGGAACGGCGGCGGCAGCTTCCACTTCAGGCCCGGCTCCTGGATCACTTCCTTGATTTCACCGAGCGCGTAGACCACGGCCACCTGGCGCTGGTCGACGACGAACAAGGTAGAAGCCAGCAGCATCAACACCACAAGCGCACCGGCGACGATCACTACCAATCGATTCATGTTCTTGTTCTCCTGGCGGCTCAGCGGCCATCGCGGTCGCGGCCGCGTTGCCCGTCGCGCGAGCGCACATCGACGGCGCCGGGTGACGGTGCGGTTTCCGGGGTGACAGGTGCCGCGGCCCCCACCCCTGGCGCAGCGGCCACACCGGACTGCTGCATCAGCTTGTCGAGCGGCAGGTACAGCAGGTTCGAGTTGCCGCGGCTGTCGACCATCACCTTGGTGACGTTCGAATAGACCTGCTGCATCGTGTCGATGTACAGGCGATCACGTGTCACGGTGGGCGCTTTCTGGTACTCGGCCAGCACGCTGTTGAAGCGCTGCCCATCACCTTCGGCTTGCGACACGACGCGCGACTTGTAGCCTTCGGCCTCTTCGCGCAAACGCGCTGCCGTGCCCTGCGCCTTCGGAATCACATCACTCGCGTAGGCCAGGCCTTCCTTCTTCAGCCGGTCACCATCTTGCCCGGCCTTCAACGTGTCTTCGAACGCGGCCTGCACCTGCTCGGGCGGCTGCACGCTCTGCACGTTGATGTTGACGACCACGATGCCGGCCTTCAGGCGGTCGAGCTGCCCCTGAACCGACTTGGCCAGGTCGGCGGCAATGGCGTCGCGCTGCTCGTAGAGCACCGAGTCGATCTTGCTCTTGCCGACAATCTCGCGCACCGCCGACTCCGCCGCCAGCGTGACGGCTTCTTCGGGGTCGCGGTTCTCGAACAGGAAGGCACGTGCGTCTTTCAGACGGTATTGCACCGTGAACCGGATGTCGACGATGTTCTCGTCTTGCGTGAGCATCGACGAGTCACGCAGCCCGGTGGCTGCGATCACCGTGTTGCGGCCCACTTCTTTCGAGCGCAGCTGCGTCACGTTGACGGTCTCGTTCGCCTGGAACGGGTAAGGCATGCGCCACTGGAAACCGGCGTCGGCCGTGTGGCTGTACTTGCCGAACGACGTGACGACCGCCTGCTGGCCTTCCTGCACGATGAAGAAGCCACTGCCGAGCCAGATCAGCGCCACCACGCCGGCGATCAGGCCGGCGCCGATGCCGGCGCTTTTCATGTCGGGCTGAAAATTCGACCCGCCACCGCCGCCACTATTGTCATCCGGGCCGTTGCCGCGTGGCCCACCGCCCTTGCCGCCGAACAGGCCGCTGAGCTTGCGGTTGAAGTCGCGCCAGAGTTCGTCGAGATCCGGCGGGCCTTCGTTCCTGCCGTTGCTCAGGATCAGGCCGGACGCCAGCGCGTGCGCGGCGCGCGCCAGCGCTCGCGGGCGCGACACGCCGGCCTCGGGTGCAATGGTGGTGTGGCTCATGGTCATGCGTGTAAAAGGTGGGGGTCGGTTCGCGGTGTCGCGGCCTGCTGATCGTCTGCCACATCGTCGTCGGCGAAATCATCAGCCAACAATGCATCATGTTGGGTCGCATCCGGTGCGTTCAAGCGGTGCGTCGGCATCGCGGCCACGGCCTCGGCCAGGATCGCACGCAGCTCGGGCATGCCCTCGCCGCTCTGCGCGCTGATGAACACGCGCTGCACGCGCACGCCGGCCGCCACTTCGATGGTGTCGCGCAGGGCGCGTGGCCGCTGTGTTTCTTCGAGCTGGTCGAGCTTGTTGAACACCAGCACCTGCGGGATGTCGTTGGCACCGATCTCGGCCAGCACTCGCTGCACTTCGCTCATCTGATCGGCCAGCACCGGGCTTGCCGCATCGACGACGTGCAGCAGCAGGTCGGCATCGTTGGCTTCCTGCAGCGTGGCCTCGAAGGCTTCGATCAGCTTGTGCGGCAGGTCGCGAATGAAGCCGACGGTGTCGCTCAGCGACACCGCGCGAGCCGACGCCCCGGCTTCGGCGAGGTAGAGCTGGCGCGTGGTGGTGTCGAGCGTGGCGAAGAGCTGGTCGGCAGCGTAAGCACGGGCGTTCACGAGCACGTTGAAAAGCGTCGACTTGCCGGCGTTGGTGTAGCCCACCAGCGAAACACGGAAGGTCTGGTTGCGCTCGCGCGAGCGACGCTGCGTGCTGCGCTGCTTCTTCACGCGCTCGAGCTGCTTTTTCACGCCCTTGATGCGCTCGCCGATCATGCGGCGGTCAAGTTCGATCTGCGCTTCACCCGGGCCGCCGCGCATGCCGATACCGCCGCTTTGCCGCTCAAGGTGGCTCCAGCGCCGCACCAAGCGCGTCGACAGGTATTGAAGCCGCGCCAATTCGACCTGCAGCTTGCCCTCGTGGCTTTGCGCGCGCTCGCCGAAGATCTCGAGGATCAGCATCGTGCGGTCGGCCACGGCCACGCCGAGATGCTGTTCAAGGTTGCGCTGCTGTGCCGGTGACAAGGCCTGGTCGAACAGCACCGCTTCGGCCTGATGGGCCTGCACCAGCGCCTTGATCTCATCGGCCTTGCCCGAGCCAACGAACAACGCGGCGTCGGGCGCCTTGCGGCGTGCGACCACGCGAGCCACGGCCACGTCGCCCGCCGATTCGGCCAGCAAGGCCAGTTCGTCGAGAGACGCATCAAAGGCTTTGCCACGCCCGAAATCGACACCGACGAGGACCGCGCGGGCCGGGCCCGTCGATCCGGCAAGGCCGGTTGAATTCGCGGAACTCAAGGGGGGCTGGGACTGGCCCGACGCCGCAGGCTTGTTCAAGCCTGATCGGCGGGTTCGGCAGCGCTGAAGTTCACCGCGCGACCGGGCACGACCGTGGAGATCGCGTGTTTGTAGACCATCTGCGTCACGGTATTGCGCAACAACACCACATACTGGTCGAACGACTCGATGTGGCCTTGCAGTTTGATTCCGTTGACGAGGTAGATCGAAACCGGAACGTGCTCTTTGCGCAGCAGGTTCAGGAAGGGGTCTTGTAGGAGTTGCCCTTTGTTGCTCACGATATTCTCCGTGATGAAAGTTCAGAAGCGTTCACGTTAACACAGCACCCGGGCATACCCGCGCAAAACAGCGCAAGCCCCCTGTGAAACGCGGCTTTTAAGCTTTGGTGTCGAAAGGGTTGCGCGACGAGCGCAGCTCGATCCGCATCGGCGTGCCGGTGAGCTTGAAATGCTCGCGGAAGCGCCCTTCGAGAAAGCGCTTGTAGGTGTCGGAGATGTGGTCGAGCGAGTTGCCGTGAATCACGATCAGCGGCGGGTTCATGCCGCCCTGGTGTGCGTAGCGCAGCTTCGGCCGAAAAGCGCCGGCGCGTTTGGGTGCCTGGTGTTCGACCGCTTCCTGCAACAAGCGCGTGAGCACCGGCGTCGACATCTTGCGGTTGGCCGACGCATGCGCGTCGGCGATCGCCTTCCACACCGGCCCGAGCCCTTGCCGCTTGATGGCCGAGATGTGAAGTACGGGCGCAAACTTCAGGAACGCCAGGCGCTGCTCGATCGAACGTTGCAGCGTTTCCCTCTGGTACGCGTCGACCGCGTCCCACTTGTTGACCGCCACCGCCACGGCGCGGCCCGATTCAAGGATGTAGCCTGCGATGTGCGCGTCCTGGTCGGTCACGCCCTGGGTGGCGTCGAGCAACAGCAGCACCACGTTGGCGTCGGAGATCGCCTGCAGCGTCTTGACGACCGAGAACTTCTCGACCGCTTCGAAGACCTTGCCCCGACGGCGAAGCCCGGCCGTGTCGATCAGCTCGAACTTCTGGCCGCCTCTTTCGAACGGCACGGTGATCGCGTCGCGCGTGGTGCCCGGTTGATCGAAAGCCACCAGCCGCTCTTCGCCCAGCCAGGTGTTGATCAGCGTCGACTTGCCCACGTTCGGCCGCCCGGCCACCGCCAGGCGGATCGGCGCGCCCTCTTCGGGCTCTGCACTTTCGTCGTCGTCGAACTCGAAATCGGCCAATGCCGCGTCGGTCAGGCTGCGAATGCCCTGCCCGTGCGCCGCCGAGACGGGGTGCGGCTCACCCAGGCCCAGCTCGAAGAATTCGGCCAGCAAGGGCGACTCGCTCATGCCTTCGGCCTTGTTGACCGCGAGCACGATCTTCTTGCCTGCCGTGCGCAGGTAACGTGCGATGTCGTGGTCTTGCCCCGACACGCCCGAGCGCACATCGACGACGAAGATCACCGCATCGGCCTCGGCCACGGCCTGGCGCGTCTGCTTGGCCATCTCCTTGACGATGCCGGTCGTGCTGTCGGGCTCGAAACCGCCGGTGTCGACGACGATGAATTCGTGCTCGCCGCTGCGCCCGTCGCCGTAGTGGCGGTCGCGGGTGAGGCCGGAAAAGTCGGCCACGATCGCATCGCGGCTTTTCGTGATGCGGTTGAACAGGGTCGACTTGCCCACGTTCGGGCGGCCGACCACGGCAATGACGGGTTTCATGGCTGCAAGCAGGCGGGAAGCCGGGGCTTCACTCGGGGCGGAAGGCGAACAACCCGCCCTTGCGCGTGACCACAAGCATGGTCGTGCCCGAGATCACGGGCGCCGCGACGATCGCGCCGCCGTCGGTGGGCAGGCGCAACTGCGCTTCGCCGGTTTCGCGCGAGAGCCAGTGCACAGTGCCGTCTTCATCGCCGAACACCACGGTTTTGCCAACGCTCAGGGGCGTGCTCAGGCCGCGGTACTGCAGCTTGTCGGAAGACCACGCCACTTCGCCAGTGGCCGTTTTCCAGGCGGTGATGCGGTCGGAAGCATCGGCACCGAAAACGAATTGCGCGTCGGCGCTCACGCCGTCGGTGCCGCCGATGTTCTTGGTCCAGGCCAGCGTGCCCTTGTCGGCGTCGACACAACCCACCGCGGCCTGGAACGAGCGCGCGCACAGCGTGTTGCCCACACGCGCCACCGGCCCGACCAGATCGGCCAGGCGCTCGATCTCGTTGGCGCCGCGCGGCGAACCGATCGGTACTTCCCAGCGCAAGCTGCCGCGCAGCGGGTCGACACCAGCCAAGCGCGGGCCCTGCCCGACCACAAGCGTGTCTTTGAACGCAGCGAGCACGCCGGTCTGCGTCAACGTCAGCGGGTCGCCGGCGCGTTGCAAGGTCCAGAGCTTGCGGCCATCGATCACGTCGAAAGCCTGCACACCCCGGTCTGCGCCGAGCACGAACACGCGCTCGCCCGCCACCAGAGGCGCGGTGTTGACACGCACGCCCAGGCTCTTGCGCCACTTGATGAGGCCTTGTTCAAACACCACCAGGTCACCTTCGCGCGTGACCACGGCAGCGAAACGCCCGTCGCTGCCGACCCCGGCGCTCAACTTGGCGTCGGCGCTGCCACGCCACAGTTCGCGCCCGGTCTGCGCTTCGAGCGCGAGCACGGTACCGTCTCCGTCGGCGACGATGAAGCTGTCGCGCAGCGCCATCACGGTGAGTGGGAACTTGATGTTGTTGACGCTGCGGTTCCAGACCTCGCGGCCGGCGATTTTCGGCGTCAGCGGCTCCAGCGGCTGGGGCTTGGGCTTGCTGGCCGCGCACGCCGCCAGCAGCAAGACCGCGCCAACCAGCGACAGCGTGGCGCGGGCGCCATGGGGCAAGGCTCTCATCACTTTTTCGCCTCGGCCGGCGCTGCGCCCAGGGCGTCGAGCTTCGCTTCGATCAGGCGCCTGTAGCCAATCTTCTCGTCCATTGCAGCCCAGGCCTTTGCGTAGGCGACCTTCGCTTCGTCCTTTTTGCCCTGCGCCATCAGCACGTCGCCGCGCCGGTCGGCCACGAGGGCCTCGAATTCCTTCGCCGTGGCGCCATCGAGCTGCTTGATGGCGTCGTCGTACTTTTTCTGGTCGAGCAACACGCCGGCCGCGCGCAGGCGCGCCACGGTCTGGTATTCGGTCTCGACCGCGTTGGCGCTGACCCAGGCCAGGGTGGCCAGCGCGGGGTCAAGCTGGCCCTTGTCGAACTGCGCCTTCGCCGCGAGCAAAGCACCTTGCTGCGTGAACGCAGTGCGCGGGAAGCGCTCTTTCATGTCGGCGAACACGCGCGCGGCCGTGTCGGCGTCGCCGCTTTGCGCGGCCTTGTCGAGTTCGTCGAACATGGCGCTCGACTTGACGGCCTGGTCACGCTGCCACCAGTTCCAGCCGTTCCAGGCCGCAAACCCTGCGAGCACGACGATCAGCGCCCAGGTGATGAGGTTGCCGTACTGTTTCCAGAAGGATTTCAGCTGGTCGAGCTGTTCTTGCTCTTCGAGGTCGAGATGGGTGGCCATGAAGGAATGGGGTCTCAGGGGTTTCGAGCGAAGGCGGGATTATGCGGTGCGCAAGCCGGCGGCCCAGCTGGCCAGCTCGGCCAGCGCTACGCTGCGCTGCGCCACGCCGGCATCGCGCAGCGCTTTCAGAGTGACTTCGCCGCGCGCAAGTTCGTCGCCGCCGAACACCAGGGCAAAACCGGCGCCGCTGGCATCAGCTCGTTTGAACTGGGTTTTCATGCTGCCCCAGCTTTCGCTGCCGGCGCCGTGCATCAGCACCGACAGGCCGGCGCTGCGCAGCTGTTCGCAGGTGGCCACGGCGGTGGCCAGCGCGGCAGCCGACGGCACCACTGCGTAGACATCGGGCGCTGTCGCCGGCGGCAGGATGCCAGCTTCTTCGAGCAGCAACAGCATGCGTTCGATGCCCATGCCCCATCCCACTGCCGGCGTGGGCTTGCCGCCGAGCTGTTCGAACAGCCCGTCGTAACGGCCGCCACCGCACACCGTGCCCTGCGAGCCGAGCTTGTCGGTGATCCACTCGAACACAGTGAGGTTGTAGTAGTCCATGCCACGCACCAGGCGCGGGTTGATGCGGTAGGCCAGCCCGACGGCGTCGAGCGCGGCGCGTACGGCATTCAAGTGCGCCAGTGATTCGGCACCCAGGAAGTCCATCAGCTTCGGCGCGGCTTCCACGATCTGCTGCATCGATGGGTTCTTGCTGTCGAGAATGCGCAGCGGGTTGCTGTGCAGGCGGCGCTTCGCGTCGTCGTCGAGCAGCTCTTTGTGGCCTTCGAAGTGTTTGATCAGCGCGGCTCGGTGGGCATTGCGCTCGGCTGGCTGGCCCAGGCTGTTGAGTTCGAGCCGCACGTCGCTGTCATCGAGGCCGAGATCGCGCAGCAGTGCGCGGCACATCAGGATCTGTTCTGCGTCGACATCCGGCCCGGCAAAGCCCAGCGCCTCGACATCGATCTGGTGGAACTGCCGGTAGCGCCCCTTCTGCGGCCGCTCGTGGCGAAACAGCGCCACATGCGACCACACACGCAACGGGCCGTTGTAAAGCGTGTTGTGCTCGACCATTGCACGCACGATGCCGGCAGTGGCTTCCGGGCGCAGCGTGAGCTTGTCGCCGTTCATCGCGTCTTCGAAGGAATACATCTCCTTCTCGACGATGTCGGTCACTTCGCCCAGGCCACGCACGAACAGCGCCGTGGGCTCGACGATCGGGGTGCGCACGTTGGCGTAGCCGTAACGCGCCATCAGCGCACGAACTTTCGATTCGAACCACTCCCAGCGCGCCGAGTCGGGCGGCAGGATGTCGTTCATGCCCTTCACCGCCTGCAGCGGCTCGGCTCGTTTGATCTTGGTCTTTTCAGTCATGGTGCGTCGGAGTCGAAGGGAAGCATCGCCGCCGCTAGCCGCGGCAGCGCACGAACATCGCGCAGGGGGCTCACACCTGCGCGGTCGGATGCTCTGCGGTCGCGGCGCCGAAGCGCTTGTCGATGTAACTTTCGACCAGCGCGTGAAATTCGGCGGCGATGTTGTCACCGCGCAGCGTGAGCGCTTTTTCGCCGTCGATGAAAACCGGCGCGGCTGGCGCTTCGCCGGTGCCGGGTAGGCTGATGCCGATGTCGGCATGTTTGCTTTCGCCCGGGCCGTTGACGATGCAACCCATCACCGCGACCTTCATCTTCTCGACGCCCGGGTAACGCGCTTTCCAGACCGGCATCTGCGCGCGCAGGAAGTCGTCGATCTCCTTTGCCAGCACCTGGAAAGTGGTGCTGGTCGTGCGACCGCAGCCGGGACACGCGGTGACACTGGGGTTGAATGAGCGCAGTCCGAGCGACTGCAGAATCTCGAGCGCGACCACCACTTCCTGGGTGCGTGCCTCGCCGGGCTGCGGCGTGAGCGAGACGCGGATCGTGTCGCCGATGCCTTCCTGAAGCAGCACGCCGAGCGCGGCCGTCGAGGCGACCGTGCCCTTGGTGCCCATGCCAGCTTCGGTGAGGCCGAGGTGCAGCGCGTAGTCGCAGCGTTTGGCCAGGGCGCGGTAGACACTGATCAGGTCTTGCACGCCCGACATCTTGCACGACAGGATGATGCGGTCGGCCCGCAGCCCGATCTCTTCGGCACGCCGCGCCGAAGCCACGGCCGAGGTGATGATCGCGCGGTACATGATCTGCTGCGGCTCGAAGGGTTCGGCGAGCTTCGCGTTCGCGTCCATCATGTCGGTCAGCAGTTCCTGGTCCAGGCTGCCCCAGTTGACGCCGATGCGCACGGCCTTGTCGTACTTCGCCGCGGCTTCGACCATCTGCGCGAACTGGCGGTCGTGTTTGTCGCCCTTGCCGACGTTGCCCGGGTTGATGCGGTACTTCGAGAGCGCCTCGGCGCAGGCCGGGTGGTCTGTGAGCAGACGGTGGCCGTTGTAGTGGAAGTCGCCGATCAAGGGCACGTCGATGCCCATGCGGTCGAGTTGCTCGCGGATGTAGGGCACCGCAGCCGCCGCTTCCGGCGTGTTGACCGTGATGCGCACCATCTCCGAGCCGGCAATCGCGAGTTCTTTCACCTGGATCGCGGTACCGATGGCGTCGACCGTGTCGGTGTTGGTCATGGCCTGCACCCGCACCGGGGCGCCGCCACCCACCAGCACTTCACGCGCACCCCAGCGCACCGGCACGGCATGCGAGTGGCGTTGCGCCGGGCGGGCCGGTTCGATGAAGTCGTCGAGCAGGTTGCTGCTCAGGTCGCGGATGTCGCTCATGCTGGCACGCTCTACTTGAGTTCGAGCCGGGCCACGTTGTCCCGGGTGAAAGCCCCGAGCTCAAGGGGCTGGCCGCGGAACAAAACCTGGGTGGCCCCGGCATTGCCGATTCTGACCTTCAGCGGCAAGACCCCATCGAGCCCCACGTCTTCACCGGCTTCGACCAGACGCGAGATCAAGGACTTGCCTCGCGCGTCGGTCACTTCAACCCACGAACGCTCGCTCGCGTGCAGTTGCAGCACGCCCGCGGCAGCGGCCTCGAAAGCACTGGCTGGCACCTCGGCAACGCCGCCCGACGCGGCCGGCTCAGGCGCAGGCGACACCATGGTTTCGACCACGCTTGAAGCGGCGGCCATTGCGGGTGCTGCGGCCACGGCCGCCGAAGCCGCTTCACTCACGACGGCAGGCTCCACCGCAGCACGGGTCTCGACCGAGAGGCGCTCGCGTGCTGCCGGGAGCCATGTCGCGGGCATGAAATAAACCACCAGCGCCCCCAACACCAGCAAGGCGGCCAACCACAGCAACGGGCTCGACACGCTGACCCACTCGCCCGGAACCATGCGCCCGGGGCGCTCGCGGAATGGTGTGTTGAGGCCCTCGGAGACTTCTTCGAGGCGGTGACCGCGCGGTGGCGGCATCAGGGCCAGCACCGGCCCGGCGTCGATCTTCAGCGAGCGGCACACGGTCTGCGCCAGCGCGCGGGTGAAGGTGGCGTCGGGCAACTGATCGAACTGGTCGGATTCGAGCAGTTCGAGCTTGCGCGGCGTGACCTTGATCGCGGCCGCCAGCGCGGCGATGTGCAGCCCCTGCGCTTGCCGCGCCTTGCGCAGCAACCCCCCAGCAGTGGCGGCCGGCGCCGCGCCCGAGACCGATTCGCTCGCGTCACTCATCAAAGGCGCCCCGCACGAGCAGGGCGTTCTCACGTGAGTCAGGGTAACGGCCACGCAGTTGGTCGGCGAAGTCTTGCGCGGCGCGCGTGTTGCCGGCGCGGTGTTCGATGCGGGCGGCGAGCCAGAGCGTCTGGGCGTTGGAAACTTCGGGCAAGGCGTTCACCCGGCGCACATAGAAGCGCGCGCGCTCGTAGTCGCCGCGCCGGTACAGCACTTCCGAGAGGTTGACCGCGGTCGAGGGGTTGCCCGGGTCGATCTGGTACGAGCGCAGCAGCGTGGCCTCGGCCTGCGGCCACTGGCCTGCTTGCGCCTGGCACACGCCCTGGGTCAGCAAGGCGCGAGACACGTCCCGATTCTTCGGCTCGGCAATCGCCTGCTCGAACAGCACATTCGCTTCAGGGTAGCGCTTCTTCTGGCACAGGTAATAGCCGAAGTTCTGCATCACGTCGGTGTCGCGCGGGTTGATCTGCATCGCGCGCCTGAAACTCTCTTCGGCCAGTTGTTCGTCGCCCAGGTTGGCGTAGATCAGGCCACGCAGGTTGTAGGCATCGGCCTGGTTCGGGTTGGCGATGATCGCGAGCTTGACCTGGTCGAGCGCGGTCGTCATCTGGCCACGGCCGAAGTAGGCGGTGGCGAGTTCCATGCGCACCTTGGCGCGTTTGCTGCCGTCGGACTCGTCGGACGCGGTCACGCGGTCTTTCGTAGCGCCAGCCGTGTCAGGCAACGGCGTGCGCGTGCTCACGCAGGCCGACAGCAGCACCGCCAGCGACAGGGCACCGAGTTTTACCAGCGCCGAAGTGCGCACCGCACTGAACCGTGAGGCGATCGTCATCAATGGGTCTCCTGCGCACCGGCGCGGCCGGCTCGAATCGTGTTCGCCACCGCCGAGCCGCTGCGGTGCAGCTGCACCGGCGCGCGGGTCATGCGGGTATGGGCCTTGGTGCGGTCCTGCACTTCGCCGGCGAGCTGGCCACAGGCGGCGTCGATGTCGTCCCCGCGGGTCTTGCGCACGGTGGCAATCAGCCCGCCTTCCTGCAACACGCGGGCGAAAGCCATCACGCGTTCGTTCGGCGAGCGTTTGAGCCCCGATTCAGGGAACGGGTTGAACGGGATCAGGTTGAACTTGCACGCCACGCGCTGCGGGTCGTTGTGCGAAGCGCCCGCCCCCACCAGGCGCAGCAACTCGCGGGCCTGATCATCGCTGTCATTCACGCCGTCGAGCATGCAGTATTCGAAGGTGATGAAGTCGCGCGGAGCGGCTTCAAGGTAGCGCCGGCAAGTGGCGAGCAACTCGTCGAGCGGGTACTTGCGGTTCAGCGGCACGAGGTCGTCACGCAGCGCGTCGCTCGGCGCGTGCAGCGACACCGCGAGCGCCACCGGGCAGTCGGCGCGCAGCCGGTCGATCATCGGCACGACTCCAGAAGTGGACACCGTGACGCGGCGCCGCGACAGGCCGTAGCCGTGGTCGTCGAGCATCACGCGCAGCGCCGGCACCAGCGCGTTGTAGTTCTGCAGTGGTTCGCCCATGCCCATCATCACCACGTTGGTGATGGCCCGCGTGCCCTCGGGCAGATTCAGGCGCTTGCGCAAATGGTGTTCGGCGAACCAGAGCTGGGCCACGATTTCAGCGCTGCTGAGGTTGCGGCTGAAACCCTGGTGGCCGGTGGAGCAGAAGCGGCAACCGACCGCACAGCCCGCCTGCGACGAGATGCAAAGCGTGCCGCGATCGTCTTCGGGAATGAAGACGGTTTCGACCGCGTCGCCGGCACCCACGTCGAACAGCCACTTGATGGTGCCGTCGGTGGAAGCCTGCTCGCTCAGCACCGGCATGGCGGCAACGCAGGCCTTGCCCGCCAGCTTGTCGCGCAGCGAGCGCGCCAGGTCGGTCATCTGCGAAAAATCGGCCGCGCCGGACTTGTGGATCCAGCGGAACAACTGGGTCGCGCGAAAGCGCTTTTCGCCGAGCTGTTCGCAGTAGGCGGCCAGCCGTTCAAGGTCGAAATCGAGCAGGTTGACGGGCGCCGAGCCTGCCGCACCCGACACCGACCCCGACACAGGGCGTGCGCCTGCCTGGGGCTGGTTCGGCAACGGGTTCATGCGGCCTGCGCGGCGTCCGGAATGTCTGGCGCCGATCAGCGGCTGTAGACGTTCATGCCGGGGAAGAAAAACGCGATTTCGGCGGCCGCCGTCTCGGCAGCGTCGGAGCCGTGCACGGCGTTGGCGTCGATGCTGTCGGCGAAGTCGGCGCGGATTGTGCCCTTCTCGGCCTTCTTCGGATCGGTGGCGCCCATCAGGTCGCGGTTCTTCAGGATCGCGTTGTCACCTTCAAGTGCCTGGATCATCACTGGGCCCGAGATCATGAAGGTCACCAGGTCATTGAAGAACGGGCGGGCCTTGTGCACGGCGTAGAAAGCCTCGGCTTCGCCGCGCGACAGGTGCGCCATGCGGGCAGCCACGACCTTCAGGCCGGCGCCTTCGAAGCGGGCGTAGATTTGACCGATCACGTTCTTCGCGACGGCATCGGGTTTGATGATCGACAGGGTTCGTTCGAGCGCCATGTTCTTCTCCTGATTTCTAGGTTCTGCAAAGCCTTAGATTGTAACGTGCGAGGGTGTCGCGGCCATGTGCGCCGCCCGCCGCAGCGTGCTGATCAGCGGCCTCGCCGGCCACCACCACCACCGCCGCCGCCGGAACTGCCACCGCCGTAGTTGCCTCCACCGCCGCCACCGCGGTTGCCACCACGCCCACCACCACCACCGCCACCGCCACCGCCACCACCACCCCCACCGCGGTTGCCCTTGCGGTGGAAGGCGTCGGCGCCGATGAAGCTCAGCGAGGTCTGTAGCGGATCAGGCTGCTTCGGGCCGGTCTGACCCTTCTTGTTGCTCGGGGCCGGGGCGCTGCCGCCAGCGCCGAAGCCACCGCCGCCACGCCCGAAGCCACGGCCACCGACAGGGCTGCGCGGGTTCGGTGCGAAGCGTTTGTCGAAGGTCTGCTCCAGCGGGTTCGGGATCGACGCCGGGTCGATGTCGAAGTCAGCATCGTCATCACGGTCGAAGTCGCGCGGGCGATCGGCGTTGTTCGCCTGCATCGACGGCGCCGGGGGCCGATCGTCATTGTTGCGGCCGCGCGGCAGGTTGCGCTGGCCAGCGTCGCGCGGGTTGTCGCGGCGATTGTTGTTGTTGTTCTGGCGCCCGCCCTGGCGCTCGTTGCGCTGGCCTTGCAGGCCGCCGGGGCCACGCTCTTCGCCTTCGCGCTGGCCCTGCCCGGCACCGCCGCTGGCGAGCCGGCGAATCGCGCGCACGTCGCCGTCTTCCAGATCGACCCAGACACCGCGCTTCAGGCCGAAGGGCAGCACCACCGTGCCGTAGCGAATGCGGATCAGGCGGCTCACGGTCAGGCTGACCGTGTCGAAGAGCTTGCGCACCTCGCGGTTGCGGCCTTCGGTGATGACGACGCGATACCAGTGGTTCGCGCCATCGCCGCCGCCTTCTTCGATCGAACGGAAGCTGGCCTTCTGGCCCTCGACATCGACACCTTCCAGCAGGCGCGCCTTGTCTTCCTGTGTCAGCGTGCCCAGCACACGAACCGCGTACTCGCGCTCCACGCCGAAGCGCGGGTGCATCAGCTGGTTGGCGAGTTCGCCGGAATTGGTGAACAGCAGCAGGCCTTCGGTGTTGATGTCGAGCCGGCCCACCGATTGCCACTTGCCTTGCTGCAGACGCGGCAGGCGGCGGAACACGGTCGGGCGGTTCTGCGGGTCGTCGTTCGTGACGATCTCGCCGACCGGCTTGTGGTACGCAATGATGCGCGGCGGCAGCGGCATGATGCGCAGGCGCACCTGCTTGCCCTTGACCTTGACCCGATCGCCGAACGAGACGCGCTGCCCGACATGCGCCACCTCGTCGTTGACCGTGACCTCGCCAGCTTCGATCAGCGCTTCCATGTCGCGGCGCGAACCGATGCCCGATTGCGCCAGCACCTTGTGCAGCTTCGGCGCTTCGGGTTCGGGCTGCAGCACGCGCTTCGGCGCGCCCGCCTCTTCCGACCCTTCCGCTTCTTCTGCGATCTCTTCAGCCGGCGCTTCACCGGCCACATCGAACTCGCCCGACAGCACTTGCGCGAACAGCGCGCCCGCCTGCACGGGCTCGGCGCTCGGGCCGGCAGCATCAGGCGCTTGCGGGTCTCGTGGCTCACCACGGTTGCGGTCGCGCCGGCCGCGGCGCCGGCCACGCGGGCCGTCGTCTTGCGCCGCCAGCGGGGCGCCGCCATCGGCTTGCGGCGCGGCCTCGTTCGGCGCAGCGGCGGGCTCGGCGCTGCGGGTCTCGACCTGCACGAGCATCGGCGCATCGTGCTCGGCATTGCCGGCAGTGCGAGCGGCTGGTGCGGATGCGGGCTCGGCGACGAGGGCAACAGGCTCGCTGGCCACAGCGCGTTCCGAGGCCGCTTCCGGCACCTTGGCCGCCGCTCTGCGCCGTTTCGGCTTGGGGGCTTCTTCGGCCGCTTCAGCCGCCGCTTCCGCGACCGGCGCTGCCGCCGCTTCTTCGACGACTTCTTCGACCACCTTCACCGCCCGGCGGCGTCGCACCGGTTTGGCTGCGGCGTCGCCTGCTTCCGCGGGCGCCTCTGAATCGGGCACGGTCGAAGACTCTGGATTGGCGTTCATTCTTGCGGTTCCTCGGGGGCGGCTTCGGCCGCGGGGTCGTCTGGCGGAAATTGTTCGGGGCCGGCGGATTCGCTGGCCAGGTCTTTGGGTGCGGGCACAGCGTCGTGCGCCAACTCGGGTGCTTCTTCGTGCGAAGCCACCGGCTCTGCCTCCACGCTCTCTTCAATCTGCAGTTGCTGCGGGTCGAGCAACGAGGGTTGCTCGGCCAGCGCACTCAACATCGCCTGGCCGTCGGCGCCGCCGTCGGCCAACAGCGGCAACTGTTCAAGACTGGAGAGGCCGAGGTCGTCGAGAAATTGCCTGGTGGTGGCCAGCAGCGCCGGGCGGCCGGGCGATTCGCGGTAGCCGATGGCTTCGACCCAGCCGCGGTCTTCGAGCTGCTTGACGATCTGGCTCGCGACCGTCACCCCGCGAATGTCTTCGATGTCACCACGCGTCACCGGCTGGCGGTAGGCAATGATCGCCAGCGTTTCCATGACGGCGCGCGAATACTTGGGCGGCTTCTCGGGGTTGAGCCGGTCGAGGTACTCGCGCATCTCGGGCCGGCTCTGCAAACGCCAGCCGGTTGCCAGCGCAACGAGTTCCACGCCGCGGCCGTCCCATTCCCGGGTGAGTTCGTCGAGCAGCGAGCGCAGCGTGTCGGGGCCGAGTTCGTCGGCAAACAGCACACGCATATCGCGCAGCGGCAGCGGCTGGCTCGCGCAGATCAGCGCGGTCTCGAGGACGCGCTTGGCGTCCAGGCTATTCATGGTCTTTGATCACATTTTCGGCCGGTGGGCGCGGCACAAACATTCAGCTGATATCTCGGGGCAGCAAGTTGTCTTCAGCCTCGGCACGGGCCCGCTGGTGTAGCTCGGGCATGGCGTTTCTCGGCTGGCGGCTGGGTGCCGCTTCTCGCGGCTTCCCATGTTGACGCACCAAGGAGTGCGACTCGCTTCTGACTGGACTACTTTGTTGCCCGCGTGCAGTGGTCGTTGCAGGCCGGGGCTTTCGTTCCAGGAAGGATTTCGCGCATTGTACCAAGCTGCCGGCGGCTGCGGCGGCCTTCAGCATGCATTGCCCGCAATCTGTCGCAAGGCCTTGGCCAGATCGGCCGGCGGTTCGGCCTCGAACACCATTTCGGGTTCGGCCGGGCGAGCCGGATGCACCAGACCCAGCCGCGCCGCGTGCAGTGCCTGGCGATCCATGCCGAGCGCGGGCCGCCCACCGTAGACCGCGTCGGCCACCAGCGCATGCCCGCGCGACGCGAGATGCACGCGAATCTGGTGCGTGCGGCCGGTGTGCAGCGTGCAGCGCAGCGCACTGAAACCTTCGGCGCAGACCAGCACCTGCACGTCGGTTCGGGCCGGCTTGCCGGAGCCGATCACCGCCATGCGGATGCGCGACTTCGGGTCGCGCCCGATCGGCGCCTCGACGCTGAACGCCGCCGGCCTGACCTCGCCCTGCACGATCGCGAGGTAGCGCCGGTGCACCTCGCGCGCGGCGATCGCGCGCACGAGTGCGGTCACCGCCGGCAAAGTCTTGCCAACCACCATCAGGCCCGACGTGTCCTTGTCGAGCCGGTGCACGATGCCGGCGCGCGGCAGGCTGGCCGCACCCTTGTGGTGGGCGAGCAGTGCGTTCAGCAAGGTGCCTGACCAGTTGCCCGCGGCCGGGTGCACCACCAGCCCGGCCGGCTTGTTCACGATCATCAGGTGTTCGTCTTCATAGACCACGGCCAGCGCGATCGGCTCGGGGCGGAAAGCCCGGCTCTCGGCCGTCGGCACAAGTTCGACCGAAAGCGTCTGCCCGGCCAGAACCTTGCGCGAAGCAGAGCCGGCCACCACGCCGTCGACACGCACGTGGCCCTGTTCGATCAATCCTTGCAAATGGGTGCGCGAGAACTCGTCCGCCACCGCCACCACTGCCTTGTCCAGGCGTTGCCCGTGCAGGGCCTGCGACACCACGGCTTCACGCCGTTCCGGTTCGTCGAACCAGGGCGCGTCGGCAGCTTCCGCGTCGTCGGGTGCGAAGCCGGGGCTCTCGGGGTGCAGCGGAGGCTCAACCATATAATCGCGCTTCGTTTTCAGACAGGACAGCGCGGCCTCGCGCTGGCTCCAGGCCCATGAATGAGTTGAGTGTGCTGCGTCGGCCCGTGATCGCCATGATGGCGTTGATGCTGGCCTTGCTCGCGGGTTGCGGCACGGCGCCGAAAGACGCCGAAGCGCAGTGGAGCGCCGAGAAATTGTATGCCGAGGCCAAGGAAGAAGCGTCTATCGGCAACTACGAGCGCGCCGGCAAACTCTACGAACGCCTCGAAGGCCGCGCCTCGGGCACGGCGCTGGCCCAGCAAGCGCAAATCGAACGCGCCTACATGCTCTACAAGAATTCCGACAAGCCCCAAGCGCTGTCGGT
Organism: Burkholderiales bacterium; assembly: GCA_039930465.1. Lineage (GTDB taxonomy): Bacteria > Pseudomonadota > Gammaproteobacteria > Burkholderiales > Burkholderiaceae_C > LMDS01. Next base: position 7,189 of record JBDTTU010000041.1, on the reverse strand, counting down.
GCTCGAACGTTTCATCAAGCTGCACCCGACCAGCCCGGTGCTCGACTACGCGCTGTACCTGCAGGGCCTGGTCAACTTCAACGACAACCTCGGCCTCTTCGGCAACCTGGCACGGCAGGAGTTGTCGGAACGTGACCAGCAGGCCGCGCGCGATTCCTACCAGTCGTTCAAGCAGCTCGTCGACCAGTTCCCGACGTCGATCTACACCGACGATTCGCGCACGCGCATGAACTACATCGTCAACTCGCTGGCGGCCTACGAAGTGCACGTGGCGCGTTATTACTATCGCCGCGGTGCTTACGTGGCCGCCGTCAACCGCGCGCAGCAGGTCGTTACCGAATACCAGCAATCGCCGGCTGCGCAGGAAGCGCTCTACATCATGGTTCAGAGCTACGACCGCCTCGGCTTGAACGAGCTGCGCGACGACGCCGACCGCGTTTTGCGCAAGAGCTTTCCGAACACCACCTTGCACACCGACGGTATTGGTGGCGCGCAAAAACGTTCCTGGTGGCAGCTTTGGTGAGAACCGTGCCGCCGATCAATACGGCAACGCTTCGGCCGACAGCAACGACAGCCATTCCAGAGCCTGCGCCTCGGTAGTGACCAGCGCCATCGGCGGCAAGGCCTCGCGCAAACGCTTGCCGTAGTTCATGCCGGCCATGCGCGGGTCGCACACGACCAGCAGGCCACGGTCGGTTTCACTGCGAATCAGCCGGCCGGCGCCCTGCTTCAGCGACACCGCGGCCTCGGCCACGAAATAGTCTGCAAACGGGTTGCGGCCCTCTTCTTCGAGCCGCTTGACGCGCGCTTCCACGAGCGGGTCGTTGGGCGGCGGGAACGGCAGCTTGTCGATCAGCACACACTGCAGCGCGTCGCCCGGCACGTCGATCCCTTCCCAGAAAGTTTGCGAGCCGACCAGTACCGAGCGCGGCTGGGCCAGAAACTGCTGCATCAGCTGGCGCTTCGGGATCTGTCCCTGCATCAGCACCTGGATCGAATCACCCTGACTCTCGAACTCGGCGCGCAGCGCATCACCGATGGTCTGCAAGGCGCGCAAGGTGGTCGTGAGCACAAAAGTGCGGCCGCCGAGTACCCGCGCGCAGCGTGCGGCGAGCACGGCCACGGCGCCCGGGTGTGCGGGTTCGTTCGGCTTGGGAAACGCGCGCGGAACGTAGAGCCGGGCGTGGGCTGCGTAGTCGAACGGGCTGCCCAGGCGCAAAGTGCGCGCGTCGCCCAGGCCGGCCGACTCGGTGAACCACGACAGGCGTTCGTCGTCGCCGAGCGTGGCTGAGGTGAAGACCCAAGCTTTGGGCGCCGCCGCCATCTGCTCGCGCAGCGCATCGCGAATGTCGAGCGGCGATTCGACCAGGCGCGCCTGGTGCGGCGAGACGTCGATCCAGCGCACGTTGCCGGTCTCGGCCGCGGCGCCGAACTGGCTGGCGAGCTGGCTCAGTTGTGCGCTGCGCTCTGCGAGCTTGGCGAAATCGGGCGACATCTCGACCACGAGCTTGAGCCCGGCGTGTGCCGCGTCACAGGCCTGGCCCAGTGCGGCCAGCGATTGGGTGAATTCTTCACGTGCTGAGCGTTCGCTCCAGCGCAACTTCAGCGTGCCGCGCAGATCGCGCAGCGGGCCGGCCGCCGCGATGCGCAGATCACGTGCCGTGCGATCACACGCAGCGGCGAGTTCCTGCCAAGGGACGAGGCCGCGTGCCTGCTGCAGGCCGGCGCCCAGCAGGTCGCGCGCGAAGTCGATCACCTGTGCGGTGCCCAGCGTCGTGCCCAGGAACTGCACACCGGCTTCGGTGAGCTGGTGCGCTTCGTCGAACAAGGCCACGTCGACACTCGGCAGCAGCTCGGCCACGCCGGTGTCACGCAGCGCCATGTCGGCGAAGAACAGGTGGTGGTTGACAACGACCACGTCGGCCACCATTGCTTCGCGCCGCGCCTTGACCACGTGACACTGGCGGAATTCGGAGCATTCCGCGCCCAGGCAGTTCTCACGCGACGAAGTGACGAGCGGGATCACGCTGCTGCGTTCGTCCAGCCCTTCGAGTTCGGCCAGGTCACCGCTGACGGTGGAGTGTGACCAGCGTTCCACCTTGGCCAGCGTTCGCACGGCCCAGCGATCGGGCAGCTCGGCCGTCTGGCGCGCCTGATTCATGCGGTGCAGGCAGAGGTAACTGCCGCGGCCTTTCAGCAGCGCCACGGTCACCGGCAATTGCAAGGCTTCGCGCAGCCGCGGAATGTCGCGCAGGAAGAGCTGATCCTGCAGGCTCTTGGTGGCAGTGCTCACCAGCGCACGCGCGCCGCTGAGCAAGGTGGGCACGAGGTAAGCGAAGGTCTTGCCCACACCGGTGCCGGCTTCGACGACGAGCGCGCTGCGCTCTTCGATCGCCTGTGCCACACCGAGTGCCATGCGCAACTGCACGTCGCGTTCGACATGCCCTTCGTCGGCCAGCGCGAGTGCGCCGCCGCGGCCGAACGCTGCCGTCACCGCCTCGGCGAGCACGCTCACGCGGGTTCTGGCGGGTCGAGCTCCGCTTCGAGCCGCGCGATCTGGTCACGCAGCAACAGGCGCCGCTTCTTCAGGCGGCGCACCGTGAGTTCGTCGTCGGGAACCGTCACCGCGGCCTGGTCGATCAGGCTGTCGAGGTCGCCGTGTTCGATGCGCAACTCGATGAGTCGGCGTGGCAGTGAATGCAGGTTGATATCCATCGACGCGCGACTTATGAGCGGTTTTCAGTGCCTTGCAGGAATGCAGACAGATTATAGTTTTCGACCATGAGTACAGCCACCCTCGGTTACCGTCTTTCAGCCACCACGGGCCTGCATCGCGGCGACCGCGCTTACCAGCAGGATCAAGTTGAGATCATCGCGCACGACCGTACCCCCGGTTGCCTGCTCGCGGTACTGGCCGACGGCATGGGTGGCAAGAGCGGTGGCCGCAAGGCCGCCGACCAGGTGCTGCTGACAGCCCACCAACTGTTCGAGCGCTACGCACCGAGCCGCGACGACGCCGCCGAAACGCTGAAGCAGCTGGTGCTCGAATCGCACCTGATGATCAAGCTGACCGCGATCACCGCCGAAGAAGAACCGCACAGCACCGTCGCCGCCTTCCTGGTGAGCCCTTCGCGCGAATGTGACATCGTGCATGCTGGCGACTCGCGCATCTACCACTTTCGCGGTGCCGAGATGGTCAGCCGCAGCATCGACCATTCCTACGTGCAACGCCTGGTTGACGAAGGTTCGATCACCGAAGACGAAGCCAACGTGCACCCGCAGTCGAATCTGCTGACGGGCTGTCTGGGCACGCATCAAGACCCGCCTCTGGCCCACAACCGCATCGATCGGCTTGAGCTTGGCGACTGCGTATTGGCCTGCAGCGACGGCCTGTGGCACTACTTCACGCCACGCGAAATCGGCGCGATCGTGCACGCCCTGCCGCCGCGAGAAGCGAGTGAAATGCTGGTGACCAAGGCGCGCCAGCGCGCCCGGGGCGCTGGCGATAACCTCTCGCTGGCCTTGGTCAGGGTCGAGCAGATCGACTGAACCTGCGGCGGTTCAGGGCGCCGACGCACCCTGAGGCACAGGCAAAGGTGCGGCACCCTTGCCACCGGCTGCACGCTCTGCGTTGCGCCGCTCGATCGCGGCACGGCGCGCGCCAGCCGCCTGCGAAGCCGCTTCGAACTTCTGCTCGTTGAGCGTTTCTGCGTGTTGCCGTTCCTGAGCCGACAGTTTGGGCGCCGGCGCTTCGTGAGCCCGAACCCGAGGCGCATCGTGCGCCGCGCTGCGCGATTCCCGAGCCGCGGCCTGGCTCGCTGGCGGCTCGGCCGGTGTGGGCCGGTTGCGGATCACCTCCAGGCGCTGCGCGGCGCGCTCGCGCCGCTGCATCTCGTCAATCATGGCTTCCTGGCGGCGCAGACGCAGCAGCACTTCACGTAAATCACGGCGCGCTTTCTCCACACAGGGCGTGACCACAAAACTGTTCTGGCAATGAAGTTCGCGTGAACTGAAAGCCGATCGCGCGGTGGCGCGTTCGGAGGTGATGCGGGCCCGCTCCTGGGCCTCGGTGCCGACCCCTTCGGCCACCAGGTTTGCACTGGCACACATCAACACCGCCGCCAGCATTGAGCGCAAAGCCGCCTCGTTCATGTGAGCGAAGTGTCCACATCACGCCGCGCCAGCGCAAGAAACGCGGCCGACTGCATTTCGCGCAGGCGCGAGACGGTGCGCGGAAATTCGTGCGCGAGAGGCCCTTCGGTGTAAAGCAGTTCGGGTTCGCACTCGGCGGAAAGAATCAGCTTCACGCGCCGGTCGTAGAGCACGTCGACCAGCCAGGTGAAACGCCGCGCCTCCGAGGCGTTACGCGGCGACATCTGCGGAACACCCGACAACAGCAGCGTATGGAACTGCGTGGCCAGCTCCAGGTAGTCGTTCTGCGAACGCGGCCCGCCACACAGTTCCTTGAAGTCGAACCACACCACGCCGCCGGCGCGCCGACGCGAGCGCAACTCGCGGTGCTCGATGTGCAGCAATGGGCTTTCGTCCTTGGCTTCGGCCAGGCGCTCGAAAGCATCGGTCATGGCGGCATCGGCGGCCGCACCAAGCGGCGTGTGGTACAGGCCGACCTGCTCAAGCGTCAGCTGGCGGTAGTCGGTGCCGTTGTCGACGTTGATCACTTCGAGCTTGGTCTTCAGCAGCTCGATCGCCGGCAGGATACGGTCGCGGTGCAGGCCATTCGGGTACAGGTCGTCGGGTTTGAAGTTCGAGGTCGTGATGATGCTGACGCGGCTCTCGAACAGCGCTTCGAGCAAGCGGTGCAGGATCATCGCGTCGGTCACGTCGGACACATGAAACTCGTCGAAACAGATCAGCCGGTAGCGCCGTGCCATGCGCTTGGCGAGTTCCTGCAGCGGGTTCACCGTGCCGTGCAGTTCGGCCAGCTCGCGGTGCACCTCGCGCATGAACTCGTGGAAGTGCAGACGGGTCTTGCGCTGCAACGGCACGGCGTTGAAGAAGCAGTCCATCAGAAAGCTCTTGCCGCGCCCCACCCCGCCATACATGTACACGCCGCGCGGAATCGGCGGGCGCGCGATGAGCTTGGTCAGCGCATTGCTGCGCCGCGCCTTGTAGTCGGCCCACTCGTTCTCGCAGCGTTCGAGCGAGTCGACCGCACGCAGCTGGGCCGCGTCGGCCTCAAAGCCGCGCTCGGCCAGTGTGCGTTCGTAGAGTTCGCGGACCGCCACGGTGCAGCCGGCCGCGGTATCAGAAATTCAGGCTGCGTTTGTCGACCGCGAGCGCGGCTTCCTTGGTCGATTCACTCAACGAAGGATGGGCGTGGCAGATGCGCGCGATGTCTTCGGCAGAGGCCTTGAACTCCATCGCCACCACCGACTCGGCGATCAGCTCCGAGGCCATCGGCCCGAAGATGTGCACACCGAGAATTTCGTCGGTCTTCGCGTCGGCCAGGTACTTCACCATGCCGGTCGTGTCGCCCAGTGCCCGCGCACGGCCGTTGGCCATGAACGGAAAGGTGCCAGCTTTGTAGGCGCGGCCTGCGGCCTTGAGCTGCTGTTCGGTCTGGCCGACCCAGGCGATCTCGGGCGAGGTGTAGATCACCCAGGGCACGGTGTTGAAGTTGACGTGACCATGCTGGCCGGCAATGCGCTCTGCCACCGCCACGCCTTCTTCTTCGGCCTTGTGCGCGAGCATCGGGCCGCGCACCACGTCGCCCACTGCCCACACGTTCGGCAGGTTGGTCTTGCAGTCGTCGTCGACCGCGACGAACCCGCGCTCGTCGAGCTTCAGGCCGACCGCTTCGGCATTCAGGCCGATCGTGTTGGGCACGCGGCCGATCGAGACGATCAGCTTCTCGCATTCGAGTTTCTGTTCCTTGCCGGCGGCGTCGGCGTAGGCGACGGTTACGCCCTTCTTGTTCGACGTCACGGCGCTGATCTTCACGCCGAGGCTGATCTTCAAACCCTGCTTGGTGAACGCCTTGAGCGCTTCCTTGGCGATCTGCTCGTCGACCGCGCCGAGGAATACGGGCAGCGCTTCGAGAACCGTCACTTCCGAGCCCAGGCGGCGCCAGACCGAGCCCATCTCGAGGCCGATCACACCCGAGCCGATCACGCCCAGCGTCTTCGGAACCGCGGGAATGCGCAACGCACCGTCGTTCGACAGGATGTTCTCTTCGTCAAAAGCCGCGCCCGGCAAGGCCCGCGGGTTCGAGCCGGTGGCAACGATCACATGCTTGGCAACCAGCGTCTCGGGCTTGTCACCGGCGACAGCGACTTCAACTGCACCATCAGCCGCCTTCACGAACGAGCCGCGGCCGTGGAAAAACGTGACCTTGTTTTTCTTGAACAGGTACAGGATGCCGTCGTTGTTCTGCTTCACGACGGTGTTCTTGCGACCGAGCATCTTGCTCACGTCCATCGTCAGGTTCGTGAGGCCGATGCCGTGGTCGGCGAAGTGGTGCCCGGCCTGCTCGAAGTTTTCGCTCGACTGCAGCAGCGCCTTCGAAGGAATGCAGCCCACATTCGTGCAGGTGCCGCCCGGCGCCGGGCCGCCCTTCTCGTTTTTCCACTCGTCGATGCAGGCGGTATTGAACCCGAGCTGCGCTGCGCGGATGGCCGCGATGTATCCGCCGGGGCCGCCGCCGATCACGACGACGTCAAATGCTTTGCTCACGGGTCAGTCCTTCAGATGTCGAACAGCAGACGCGCCGGATCTTCCAGCGCTTCTTTCATGGCCACCAGGCCGAGCACGGCTTCGCGGCCGTCGATGATGCGGTGGTCATACGACATCGCGAGGTAGTTCATCGGGCGCACCACGATCTGGCCGTTTTCAACGACCGCACGGTCCTTGGTGGCATGCACACCGAGGATCGCCGACTGCGGCGGGTTGATGATCGGCGTGGACAGCATCGAGCCGAAGGTGCCACCGTTGCTGATCGAGAAGGTGCCGCCGGTCAGGTCGTCAAGAGAGAGCTTGCCTTCGCCGGCTTTCTTGCCGTACTCGGAAATCTTCTTCTCGATGTCGGCAAAACTCATCTGGTCGGCGTTGCGCAAGATCGGCACGACCAGGCCGCGCGGCGAGCCGACCGCGATGCCGATGTCGAAGTAGCCGTGGTAGACGATGTCGTTGCCGTCGACCGAGGCGTTGATGACCGGATAGCGCTTCAGCG